>CAYICW010000033.1:0-4922 GCA_964362025.1 Candidatus Woesearchaeota archaeon | reverse complement strand
TTTTGACTCAAATAGCTTATCATGAAATCTTTTCGGGTTTCCAACCAATTTTAGAGAGGAAGGAAACCTCTCAATATATAGTATTCCCGCTTTGATTAGTTCTCTGCTGTTCACAGGCATTGCAATTCCTGTTGCCTGCAATCCCTGAAGTAAAGAGCCCCATTTTTGCCTGGAATCAAAGATGTTAACAGAAACCTTTTTATTTTTCCGAAGGTTTTCCGAATGGGTTGTTTTTTCTTCACTCCATGTATACAGATTCATGTCTTTGTCAAATGCATAAAAAGCCGTATTGGAATGAGGTTCATTACTTTTTGCAGTTGAAAGAGTAAGCAGATGATTTCTGCGTAGTATATTATTCACGCAGTCAGCAATCTTTTTTTCTTCCTTGTCCATTATGAAATTTTCCTAAATTTTATCTGACGAAAAACTTATTTTTCAGTCTTGGTATTAAAGAAGATCCAATATTTAATGGTTTTGTTATTATGTAATTTTCATGGATTCAAACCATGGCTTATTGTATAGATTTGATGGTATTGGCAGCAATTCTTCCTTGCTGCCCTTTACAATATAACTTACCATTAATTTATTTTCTTTTTTGTTTATCGCAAGATGATCTATCTGGCACTTTCTCACATCAAAATTCTTTCTTATTTCCTTCTCGTCAACCATTCTGTTTGTCACAATTACTATTCTTTTCTGGTAAGTTCCTATTCCCCTGGCTTCCAGTATCCTGTCAACCCCCATAATCAGCCATATGGAAAGATAAAGAATACCGCCAATAAAGTAATCTCCTATTCCGACAGTCAGTCCAAAGATAGCCATAATCCATATGCTTGCAGCTGTCGTGAAGCCAAATACCCTATCATTGCTTTTTATCAATGCTCCTGCTCCAAGGAAACCTATACCGGTGACAATTGCCGAAAGAAGTCCAAAAGGACTTTCCGTGCTTATAAGCATGGCAGTTATTCCCAGAGAACAGGAGCCAACCGCGACGAAATTAAAAGTGCCAAAACCCACGGGATTATGCGCTCTTTGTCTTTCAAGCGCAAAAACCAGTGATAAAAAGAACGTAATTCCAAACCTCAATAGGATTTCTGCCGTTTCCATGTTAATTTTTATTGATTTGCTGTTTTAAATGTTTATATCTACTGAAAAATTGTTAAAACTCTTTTCTTGCTTTCTCCAAATCTTCATGCGTTCCGATATCAAACCATTTTCCTTTAAATAAAAATCCATAAACATCTTCATGATCAATCAGATGCGCGATTAATTCTCCTGCATTTTCCATAAAATCTTTTTTGTGCAGATGATGCAAGTCATAATTGGAGAGCAGATAGCACAATGTTGCAACAAAGCTTGTTTTTGGACTAATGGGTTTTTCTTCAAAACCAACAACCTTATCATTTTTGTCTAATTCCACAACCCCATATTTTCCCGCTATTTCTGATTTATCCTTTGAATCATAAACTGCAATGGATGTTTGTCCATGTTGACCGTAAAATTCAACGAAGTCATCTATCTTGAAGTTAAATAGACTGTCTCCTGCAAGCACCAGTAAATCCTCTCTTATGTTTTTTGATTTGACAAAAAAATTTATGGTTCCTATTGAACTTGAAGAGCTGCTTATTTTTTTATCCGTAATTAATTCAACCTTTTTCTTGAATTTAAATTTTTTTAAAAAATGGGTAAACTCAGCCTCAAATCTAATGTTATAAGTTATGTAAATTTCATTGACATATTTTGATTTTTCCAGTTTTTCGAGAATATGCAATAATAAGGGCTTGCCTTTTACTTCTATCAATGTTTTTGGGATTGTTTTAGTCACAGGATATAGCCTTGTTCCAAGTCCGCTGGATAATATCAGGGCTTTCATAATACTAAGACTAATTTTTGTTTTTTAAAGCTTTAAATCCCTCAAAAGCAACAAAAACCCCTAAGGTAAACATCAGCATTGCAACGCCTGCAAGAATAAAGTTTCCCCCGCTCCAATATCCTCCCGCCCGGAATGTAAGATAAAGAAGGGCAAAAAGTGTTGTTACAAGAATAAAAAAGGCAGGGATAACAATGAACTTTACATTAATTTTTTTTGAAATGAAGAAAGCAGAGACCGCTATCATAGTGATTGCAGCAATCAGCTGATTTGAGCTCCCAAAAAGCTTCCATAATCCTTCATAAGTATTGGTTATTGCAAGAAGCCAGGCAGGAATTAAAATTAAGAAAGTAACAAGAATTTTTCTTTTTTTCAGCCTGCGGATTAAATTCTCTGCGATTATAAATCTTCCAAGCCTTGCCGAAGAGTCCACAGTGGTTAGAATAAACTGATTGACCATTGCAGCCCCAATGATGCTGGCAACACCGAAGGTCAGAAAAGGCAGGCCTATCTTGCCGAGTATATTTCCATATCCTGAAGAGAATAGGGCAATCCATCCTTTTTCAAGCTCGGTCTGGAATGTTAGCGTGCCTGTTCCCCATCCAAGCCCTGCAATCACAACAATCGTTACAAAAATTGCCAGCATTGCCTCAAGCAACATTCCCCCATATCCGACAGCCTTGCCATGGGACTCTTTTGTCAATTGTTTGCTTGTCGTTCCCGATGCTACTAGTCCATGAAATCCGGAGATTGCACCGCATGCAACTGTAATAAATAATATTGGCCAAAATGGAAAAATTGGACTAGCGATATAAGCAGGAGCATTAATCTCCGGTCGCACAATCAAAATGCCGGCTATTCCAAGAAGCAAAAGCAAGAAAAGATGAACCGAGCTAAGAAAATCTCTGGGTCTTAATAAAATCCATACAGGAACAATTGAAGCAACGCCCGCGTAAACCATAATTAAAGTAATTAGAATATTTCTCAATAAAATTGGACTAAGGAATGATAAATTCAATGGATAAGATATTCCTATCCATACCGAGAAAGAGATTATGATTAAAGATATTAAGGTTAAAAATTTGTAATCCCATTTAAGTTTTTCAACACAATAGCCAAAAATGACTGCTACAAGATTTATTGTAACCAGAGGGATGATTAATTCTGTTTTGTTTGCAATGCTTTCTGCAGTTGAGACGCTGAAAACAGTTATTATTAGAATAAGAGTAATGACAATCATTATCCCAAACAAAGTGCCTGCTTTCGAGTTCAATGTTTTCTTGGCAATATTTGAAACTCCCTGCGCCTTGTTTCTAACAGAAGCAATAAGGCTGGTATAATCATGCATGGCTCCTATTAAAACAGAACCAAGAGAAATCCAGAGAACAACAGGAAGCCAGCCAAAATAACTGACTGCAAGAATAGGGCCTATTATCGGACCTGCTCCTGCAATTGCCTCAAAATGATGGCCTATTAACAATGGTTTCTTTGCAGGAGAGAAATCAACTCTGTCCTTGCTGCTCATCGCAGGAGTCTTGTTCCTGTCAGATATCTTCAGCCTTTTTTCTATGAATTTCCCATAAAAATTGTATCCCAATAAAAGCCACAGTATTGCAACCAGCAAAATTATTATTGAATTCATCTTCTTATCCGCTGTTAATAAAAAAAGCAAATATAAAAACTTAATCCTATTGGTTGATTTATGAAAAATATGAAAAAAAATTTTAACGAACGCTGTTACACCGTCCTGAAAAGAGTTCCAAGAGGGAAAGTTACAACTTACAAAGAAATCTCAAAGTTCCTTCATTCCAAAGCGTATCGTGCAGTTGGAAATGCAATGAACAAGAATCCCTATGCTCCAAAAGTTCCCTGTCATCGTGTAATAAACAGCGATGGAACAATAGGAGGTTTTGCATCAGGAACGAGAAACAAAGCTAAAATGTTGCGTAAGGAAGGGATTGAGATTAACAATGGAAAAATAAACCTTAAAAAGTTCCTCCGCAAATTAAGATAATGAAAAGAGGAGCGAGTAAGATTAAGGCATTAATTTTTGATATTGGTGGAGTTTTATGTCTGCCCAAAAATAAAAAAAATGAATCTGTTCATATCTTTAATTCTTTCAAGGAATCACTGAGATTAAGCAAGCTTGTAAATATGAAAGATAAAAAAATGATTGGAAGAATAAGGAGTATTTATTTCAAATCTTCTACCGGTGAAATATCAAAGGAGGAAACCCTAAAACTATTTTCCAAACAAGTGAATGTAAAAGAAAGAAAAATTGAAAAAATTTTTTATGATGTCTATAAAAGAAATATATTGATAAATAAACCATTGATGAAATTAGCCCAGAATCTTAAAAAAAACGGTTATAAACTTGGCATCATCACAGATCAATGGCATCTTTCAAAGAAAGCAGTAGTATATGAGGGGGAATATTCTTTTTTTGATTCAATAGTTGTATCCTGTGATGACAAGGCAAAAAAACCAAAGAATAAACCATATTTTCTCCTTCTTAATAGATTAAAAATAAAGGCAAATGAAGCCCTCTTTATCGATGATAGGATGAGAAACATAAAGCCAGCCAAAAAATTAGGGATGAAAACCATTCTTTTCAAGAACAACACGCAGTTTTTCACTCAAATAAAAAAATTTAATCTATAAAAATGACAGATTCAAATGAAATCGCAGCCTTAAAAAAAGAAATTGAAGAACTTAAGGCAAAGTTAAATGAGAATGCAGAAAATCAGAAAAAAGGAATGATAGAGAAGGCTTCCAAGGGAGGATTGATGTCAAGAGCTCCTTTTGGTTACGCAGTGGAAAATAAAAAACTAATTCCCGCCAAAAATTTCGCAGAGATAGAAGGGATTTTTCAGGAATTCCTAAATGAGAAAATAAGTTTAAGGCAATTAGCACAAAAGCATCATCTTTCTGTTAATGGACTAAAAAAAATTCTTACCAATTTTACATACATCGGTAAGATAAAGTTCAACAATCAGATTCACAATGGAAATCACCAACCGATAATATCAACAACATTGTTTAATCATGTTCA
>CAYICW010000032.1:0-5210 GCA_964362025.1 Candidatus Woesearchaeota archaeon | reverse complement strand
CAAAAACCTTAAAAAGTCTGGGATGCTTAAATAATCATATAAGCTCATCCTTGCTTCGGCAAGGGATGGGCACTTTTCAAATGAAAAGAGTTGCTATTTTTATAGATGGTAATAATTTCTATTTTGGTTTAAGAAAATTGTACGGCAAGGATAAAAGTTTAAAGCATTTTGATTTCAAGGAGTTCTCTCAATTTTTGGCCGAAAAAGATAAACTTGTAGATATTTATTATTATAATGCTCTGCTTGATAAAGAGCATAATTCCGGGAAATATAAAAGTCAAAAGGAGTTCTTTGAAAAACTAAAAGAAATACCTAACTTACATCTTATCCTGTGCAAATTACTCAAAAGAAATATAACTGGAACAGGCAAATTCTATTACATAATAAAAGAAGATGATATACATATGGCCGTTGATATGGTCGAAAATGCCTACGAAGATAATTTTGATATTTCTATTCTTGTATCTGGCGACGGTGATTTTGTTCCAGCAGTTTCTTCTGTGAAGAAAAAGGGAAAAATTGTGAAAAATATTTATTTCAAAAATAGTTCTTCAAGAAATCTTAAAAACTTTTGCGACCAATCTTTAGAACTAACAAAAGAAATATTGGATAAATTTTTTAATTAACTACAAAACCCACTTACTTCTTCTGCGTTATCTCAATGCAGATTCCTGCTGCAACTGTTTGTCCCGCATCTCTTACTGCAAAGCCTGACATATGAGGATTGTCCTTCTGTGTCTCAAGGCAAAGATTTCCCTGTGGCTTTATTCTTACCTTTGCGACATCTCCGTTTCTCAAGAAATCAGGATTCTTCTTTATGACCTGCCCTGTCTTTGAATCTATCTGCTCTATTAATTCAACGAACTGGCAAGGAACCTGCGCTGTATGAATATGGAATACAGGTGTGTAACCCTTGGCCAAAACAGTAGGATGGTCGATTACAGCTATCTGCGCTATGAATTCCTTTACAACAGGAACAGGAAATGCAGCGTCGCATATAACATCTCCCCTTGCAATGTCCTTCTTTCCAATTCCTCTTATGTTCAATCCAACATTATCTCCTGCTCTTGCCTCAGAAAGTGTTTCATGATGCATTTCTATTGTCTTAATTTCCCCATCAACTCCATCTCCTGTTCTTCCTGGAAGTATCTTGACTTTTAGTCCCGGCTTCATTACCCCGGTCTCAATCTTCCCTACTGGAACTGTCCCGATACCGGTTATTTCATAAACATCCTGAACAGGCATTCTTAATGGAAGATTTGTAGGCAATTCTGGCTGAGGGAACAAGTCAAACTGCTCGAGTATTGTTGGTCCCTTATACCACGGAGTATTTGCGCTTTTTTTAGCAACATTATCTCCTTTTAATCCAGAGCATGCAATGAAGGTGATATTCTCAAGCTTTAATCCAACTGTTTTCAAGAGAATAGAAACATCTTCCTTAACCTTGTTGAATTTTGCCTCATCGTATTTTATCTCGTCCATCTTGTTTATGGCAACACAAACATTTTTTACTCCCATTGTTCTTAATAGCCATAAATGTTCTTTTGTCTGAGGCTGAACTCCTGACTGCGCAGCAATTACAAGAAATGCAGCATCAGCCTGTGAAGCTCCAGTTATCATGTTCTTTACAAAGTCTCTGTGCCCAGGCGCGTCAATTATTGTCACCTGATATTTTGATGTCATTACTTTTCTGTAAGAAAGGTCAATTGTAACTCCTCTTTCCCTTTCCTCCTTAATCTTGTCCATTACATATGCGAATTCAAATCCTATTTTTCCGTGCTTCTCTGCTTCATCTCTCAATTTTTTCATTTCCATTTCAGAAACAGCGCCAGTGTCGAAAAGCAATCTTCCGATTATGGTTGACTTTCCGGCGTCAACGTGCCCAACGAACACAATGTTCATATTTGGTTTTTCTCTTGCCATTGTTTGAAAACCTACGGTTTTCCTACACTACCTTTCCCTTAAGAAAGGAGTAAAAGCTCCGTAGAGATTTTTTAGTAATACTTAATAAAAAAATAGGTTTATAAACTTTATTATTCGACGCGATAAATTTTCCAGGCAAAACATATTTAAACGGGTTTTTTAGTGTATGAAAATGGACGGGGGAAATTTAATACATTGCGAAGGGATTGTTTCCTGTGTTGAGCCCGAGGAAGTCGGCTATGTTGAGGAAAACAACATAAATGCAGATGCATTCAGAAAATTTTTCTTCAGCGGTTTCGGGCTTGATTACATTATGGATTATTGCCTTGCCAACAACATTCATTTTCACATAGCCACGCATTCAAGGGCGACAAAGACATGCAAGGAAAAAGCCGCAATAACAGGACTTCCCTTGGAAAGAGTAATAAAGGGATTTTATCTGGAAGACAGGGAAACAGGAAAAATTTATGCATTGGCAATACCAGGGGAATTCGGCTATTCAATAAGCAAGCTATCAGGATTTCTTGGGTTAAGCGTAGAAGAGGGTGAGAGAAGAATCGCAAAGGCAGACGAAAGCATTCTGCCTCTCGGAATAAAATACGGAACAGTCCATCCTTTTCCTAATGGGGATGTATTTAAGGATATCAAGCTGGAAAATATTCTATTTGACGCCAATTTTGTCAGAAAAAGAAGCGAGGGAAACGGGCTGGATGATTTTTCATTTACCGCTCATCCAAGGTGGGGATATGATAATTTCAGGCTTTCAATACAAATGAAATATAATCATGCAAAGGAAATTCTGGAAAACAAATTTGGGAAAGAAATAGTTCGGGAAATAGAGCTGGTTTAATTATTGGCTTTTTATTTGAATAGAAAAAATTATATAAGTTCTTATTTTATGTTTGATATACAAAAATGAAATTCAAATTAGATAAAAAAATAGAAAATTATTTTAAAAATCAAAATAAAATTTTAGAAAGATGGGTAATAAAAAATTATGGCAAAAGATGTTCAGATTACGAAAAAGAATGCGTGGTTTGTAAGAAATGGAAATTATTTGATAAATTGATTCTGAGATGATTAATTTTAAGGTTACTGATTTTCCGCCAAGCCCTTACGTTGCCTTATCTTTCTTATTATGTCTTCCTGCAAGTTTTTAGGAACCCTCTCAAACAGCTGGTCAGACAGCGACGAGTTTCCTCTTCCCTCTGTTGCAGACCTTAAGTCATTGCTCCATCCAATCATTTCTGCGACAGGAAGCTTTGCCTTTACCTCCACACCCGTCTCTTCCTGCTTTACTTCAAGCATTTGCCCTCTCTTGCCCCCAATCAATTTTGTTATTGTTCCAAGAAATGCATCTGGAATTTCTATTATGTGAATCTGAATAGGCTCAAGCAAGCCCGCCCCCGCTTTTTTCATGCATTCCTTTATTGCTTCCCTTACAGCAGGATAAACCTGCGCAGGCCCTCGGTGAATAGGGTCTTCGTGAATTCTTGTATCCATCAGTGAAACTTTCATTCTGGTGCATGGCTCTCTTGCCAAAGGTCCGGCATCTATGACCATTTCAAAAGCATCCACAACCATTTCAATTATTTCATTAATCCTGACTTCTCCTCTTGTCTGGTCTAGGAAAATATTTCCCTTGTAAATATCTTTTATGCTTCTGATAGTGTCTCCGTCCCATCCAAACTCTGAGAATTTATCAAACAATTCCTTATTTTTCTTTTTGACTCTCCCCTCGGGGATGTCTCCATTTTTTATTGCGGCATATACATCGGTTTCAAGCGGTTCTACTTTCATGTAAAAGCTGTTGTGCTTGTTAGGGCTTCTTCCTTCCAATTCGGGTGATTCCTTATCAACTGTTTCTCGGTAAACAACTATAGGAGATGAAGTTTTTACCTCAAGCCCTTTTTCAGTCACTATTCTATTTTCTATTATCTCAAGATGCAGCTCTCCCATTCCAGAAATAAGGCTTTCTCCTGTTTCTTCATTTATTGTCACCTTAACAGAAGGGTCTTCCTTTGATACCTTCCTGAGTATCTCAATTAGCTTTGGAAGATCAGCCATTTTCTTGACTTCAATTGCTTTTGTTATAACAGGCTCGAATATGTGCTTTAATTCTTCAAACGGCGTCTCTGGCTCATAAGTCACTGTTTCTCCTGCTTCTCCATTCACGCCGGCGATTGCAAGCACATTGCCCGGCCCAATTTCATCCACTTGCTCTGGCTTTATGCCGTTGTAAATGAAAAGCTGCTGAATTTTCTGGCTTTGTTTCGCAAGATTAAGATAAACATCTGTTCCAACTTTTAATGTTCCTGAAAACAACCTTCCTGCTGAAATTTCCTTTCCGCTTCTCGGGTCAATGACAATTCTTGTGATTACAAATGCAATTTTTCCTTTTGGATCGCAGTGGCTAAGATTTTTTCCGAAGTCACTGTCGATATCTCCGTGCCATATCTTTGGAATCCTATATTTTTGCGCTTCAAGCGGGTCTGGCAAATGTTTTACAGCCATGTCAAGAAGAACTTCATAAAGAGGCGCGTTTTTCCAGCACCATTGTTTTTTTTCTTCCTCGTTCATCTCATAAAGCTTGAATATGTCCTTGAATGTGATTCCCTTTTTTTTCATGAACGGCACCGAGAGGGCCCAGTTTTCCCTTGCAGAGCCAAATGCAACACTCCCATCATTTATGTCAACAAGCCATTTCTCCTTGAACTCTGCATCTGCAATCTTTCTTACCAGCTCATTGAATTCCTGGAAAATTCTTACAAATCTCTCCTGCATTTTTTCAGGTGTCAGCTTCAATTCCCTTATCAATCTGTCAACCTTATTTATGAATAATACGGGCTTGACTCTTTCTCTTAATGCCTGCTTGATTACAGTCTCTGTTTGTGGCATTATTCCCTCGACAGCGCATACAAGCACAATTGTTCCGTCTATTGCTCTCATTGCCCTCGTTACATTTCCGCTAAAGTCGACGTGTCCGGGAGTATCGATAAGATTAATCAAATATTCTTTTCCATGAAAATCGTGAACCATTGAAACATTTGCAGCATCAACTGTCATCAGCCTTTCCTGTTCGTCCAGGTGCTGCCATGTTGCCATTCCCGCATCCAAGTCTCCTGCTGATTTTGCAGCCATGTGCCCTGATGCAGCGAGAAGATTGTCTGTCAATGCGGTCTTTCCGTGGTGAATGTGCGCAGATGTTGCAATATTACGAATATGCTTTTGGTCTGCGCTGATTCTCTTTATCTTGTCGAATTGTGTTTCTTTGTCTGGCATTTTAA
>CAYICW010000031.1:0-5338 GCA_964362025.1 Candidatus Woesearchaeota archaeon | reverse complement strand
TAAAACCACTTTTGGAGCACGGCCGTGACCCGAGTTCGAATCTCGGCAGGGGCGTAAATCTACAAAAAAGGCTTTATGTAGACAAAAAAAAGAAAAGTTTATATATGTAGTCACCTATTATAATTATATGTATATTGAAAAAAGAAAGGAAGGAAAGGGAATAAAGTATTATCTATCCCATTCTTTTAGGGAAGGAAATAAAGTTCATAAAATAAGGAAATTTCTAGGTAAAAATATTAATGAACTAGAGTTAAAAGAAAGGACAGAAAAGGCAAGAAAGATAATTTTAGAAGAAATAGAGCAATACAAGATAATAAGCGATCCTTTAAGAGTTCCTCTTTCAGAAGAAGAAATAGGCTTTATCCAAAAACTGCAAGTTAGTCAAAAGTTAAAAATTACTCGCTTATCTGAAAAACAATGGAAACTTTTTTCTGAATTATTTACCTATAATACAAATGCTATAGAGGGAAGCGAATTAGATCAAAAAGAAGTAAAGGAAATACTTGAAAAAGATAAATGGCCTAAGAAATCAAAAGAAGACATAGCAGAAACTTATGGCGTGAATAAAGCCATTAACTTCATAAGGGAAACAAAAGAGCATATTTCAATAAGATTTATTCTAGAGTTGCATAAGATAGTCTTTAAAAATTCTAAGAGCTTTGCAGGTGAATTCAGGAAAAAGGGCGAAGAAGTTGTTGTAAAAGATGGTCTCGGAAATATTGTTCATTATGGAGCTCCGCAATCAAGGGTTATTGGACTGCTCAAGGAATTAGTTGAATGGTATAGCAAAAATAAAGGCAAATATCCTGCATTAGTTCTCGCAGTAGTTATCCACAATCAATTTGAAAATATACACCCTTTTCGTGATGGAAATGGAAGAATAGGAAGAATACTCCTAAATAATATTCTAATAAAAAATAATCTAATTCCTGTTAATATCAATTTTAAGAATAGAAGAGAATACTATTCTGCATTGCAAGAATATGAAAAGAATCATAATATAAGGCCAACAATAGATTTGCTTATCAAAGAATATAAAGAATTGAAAAAAAGACTTGGGTGACCACACAAAATCTAATTGTAGACACCTACGCTCGGTTGTATAGTTCGGTCGGGGTGTTCTTTAGTCAAAATCTCACTAAAGATTGCCAATTTTCCACAAAACATTTATTAAGATGGGATATTAAACTTAATTATAATTTATTTTTTATAGGGAATGGAAGAAAAAAAAGAAGTACAGCAGAAAATATCGGAAAATCATATAAATGAAGAAGTATCTGACGAGGAATTATATTCTGTTCTGAAAATGGTGGCTCCGGGCACAAGCCTGAGAGCAGCATTAAGGGGGATAATAAATGCAGGGAAGGGGGTGCTGATTGTCATTGAAAATGATTTCCTGCTTCCGCTTATTGACGGCGGATTCAAGGTCAATTGCAAATTCACCTCCCAGAGGCTCATAGAGCTGAGCAAGATGGACGGGGCAATAATCCTGTCAAAGGACCTGAAAAGAATAAACCTCGTGAATGTGCTTCTTACACCTGAAAGCAGGATAAGAACATCACAGACAGGTTCAAGGCACAAGGCAGGAGAAAGAACGGCTAAGCAGATTTCAGGTCTTGTCATTGCAGTGTCTGAGAGGAGAAAAGAAATAACAATATTCTACAAGACAAGAGTGTACAGGCTGAACGACACAGCGGAGATAACGAGAAAGGCGAATGAGTATCTGCAGATTCTTGAAAAACAAAGGGAGCTTTTTGACATGTATCTTGAAAATCTCAATAAGCTTGAACTGAGAAATTATATAAACCTCGGCCATGCAGTCAGGACAATACAAAAGGGAAAAGTAATCCAAAAGATATCAGATGACTTGAAAAAATATCTCATTGAGCTGGGAAATGAAGGAAAGCTGTTTGAAACGCGTCTTAGGGAGATTCTTCTTGATATAGAGGATGAGACAAATCTTATAATAAAAGACTATGCAAATATTGACTATAAGAAATCAATTAAGATACTTGACAGCCTGTCCTATGAAGAGCTTCTTGAAAAAGAAAAGATAATTGATGCCTTGAACCAGGGAAGCATAAGAAAAATAGTCTCAATTGCGGGATGGAGGCTGCTTTCGAAAGTTGGATTTACAGATCAAGAGGTATACAAGGTAGTCAAGGGAATAGGCTTCGAAAAGATAATTTCTACTAATATAGAAGATTCTGTAAATGAGGAAATAATTCCAAAGGACAAATTTATCACCCTTAAGATAGAGCTTGAGAAGCTGAAACTTGGATTCTAATTACAAAAGTTTAAAAACCAAATTAGCCAAAAAAGTATTACATGAAAAGAAGCTCCAGGCGTTGGAAAAAAAAGAGGCAAATGCGATGGAAATGGCAGAGAAAAAGACTCAGGAAAGAGAAGCATAAGAGAAAAGCCAGAAGAGCCAGAAGCGTATAATTCTATAAATAAAATTATGGTGCAAGAAGCGTATAAACAATTCTTTAAAAGGTTGAAATATATTTTACAGGAGGATAATCTATAAAAAGACCTCTTAGATGAAATATCTATGACCTCGCCAACATCTAATGAGCCAACCATGAATGAGATATATGAGAGGGTAAGGAATTTATTAGAAGCTTATTATAATTGTTCGGGCCCGAAACAGGGAGGCATTGAATTAGCTCTTGAACAATATTCCTTGAATGGAAGAGAAATTGTAAGATTAATTGAAGATACATCTGAAAGTATATTGGAAGACAAATTAGGAGATTGGCGTAGATTAAATACAAAACTAAAAGATCTTATTAATGCAACTGCTGACAGGATTGTAGAATCACAAAAGGAACGTTCTTGAAAAATTATCAAGAGGGTTTCCTGATATTTCATAATCCTCATTCATCATCATAATATTTATAAGTTAATTCAAGAATAATGTAATATGATTAGCACTATCTGGACGGAAAAATATAGGCCTTCTAAATTTATTGAAGTTATCGGACAGGATGACATTGTCAAGAGGGTTGAATCTCTGACCAACTCCATGAATATTCCCCATCTCCTGTTCGCAGGCCCGGCAGGAACGGGAAAATCAACCCTTGCACTGGTTGTTGTAAAGGAATTGTTTAAGGACTTGTGGAGGGAAAATTATCTTGAACTTAATGCCTCAGACGAAAGGGGAATAAATATAGTCAGGGAAAAAGTGAAAAATTTCGCGAGAACAAAATCGCTTGGGGAAGTTCCTTTCAAGGTTATATTCCTGGATGAGGCAGATGCCCTGACACCAGAGGCGCAGCAGGCACTAAGGAGAACCATGGAAAATTTCTCAAACACATGCAGATTCATACTTTCCTGCAACTATTCAAGCAAGATAATAGATCCTATCCAGTCAAGGTGCGCGCTGTTCAGGTTCAAGCTTCTTGAAAAGAAGCACATAGAAAAAGTTGTTAAAAAAATAATCGAAAGTGAAAAATTGACAATTTCTCCCGAGGCAATGGAGATGATATATGAGGGAAGCGAAGGGGACTGCAGAAGATGCATAAACCTCCTCCAGTCAACTGCATCCATTTCCCCTTCTATCGGAGTTGAGCTGGTTTCAACAATACTTGCAAGCGCAAAGCCCAAGGATATAAAGATAGTTCTTGATTATGCAATTTCAGGGGATTTTCAGAAGTCAAGGGAAAAACTCCTCGATGTGATGCTCAAGGAAAGCATTTCTGGGCAGGATGTTATCAAAGCCATACAAAAAGAGATATGGAACCTGCCCGTAGAACCAGAGGTGAAAGTAAAGCTGACGGAAAAGACAGGCGAGGCTGAGTTTAGGATTGTTGAGGGCTCTGATCCCTTCATCCAGCTTCAGGCTCTCCTGGCAAGTTTTGTAATGGCTGGGCTTGGGAAGTAGATAGAATGGAAATAAAATTAAATGGGCTTGAAGATATAATACTCATTCTGGAAAATGATGATTTTAAAAAATTAACTGGTAGAAAATCAAAGGATTTCTCAGATGACAATATAATAAAAAAATTTAGCATAGAAGCAAAGATATATTTTTATCTAGGAAATGACATTCAAGATATTTTTCAAAAAAGCGAGATGGAAAAAATAAATAGTGAAATTGGGTTGTCTTTTCCAGAAGAAGATGACCCTACTTATTACATAGATTTGCTTCCAAATGGAATTAAAAGACTGGAAGAGGAAAAAAGATATATTTGCAATTATAGAGGATTAAAATTGGAGATAAATTTAAAATGTCATGGGTAGAAAAATACAGGCCGAGAAAATTCGCTGAAATCAGAGGACAAAGTTCAGCGGTTGAAAAAGTCCAGAATTTTATAAGAAATTTCAAATTCGGCAAAAAAGCCATTGTTTTATACGGGCCTCCTGGAACAGGCAAGACAACAATTGCTCATGTGACTGCAAATGAAGCTGGGGCAGAGATATTTGAATTGAATGCTTCTGATTTAAGAAACGAGGCAAGACTGCAGGAAGTTTTAAAGCCGGCTCTTGAGCAAAAATCCTTATCAAAAAAATGGAAGATAATCTTGATTGATGAGGTGGACGGAATCTCAGCCCTAGACCGAGGCGGGCTGAGTGAATTGCTGTTTCTTATGGAAAAAACCCAGTATCCTATTATAATAACCGCAAATGACATATGGGACAGAAAATTCTCTCAGTTAAGGTCTAAATCAGAATTGGTCCAGCTAAAAGAAATAGAATATAATCTGATAAAAGAAATTCTCATAGACATATTAAGAAAAGAAAGAAAATTCATAGACATAAACATAATTACAAATATCTCCCTGAAGGCAAGGGGAGATATAAGGGCTGCAGTAAATGACTTGCAGACAGTTGCTTATGGAGAAGGCAAAGGTGAAATACAGATAGACGAGAGAAACAAGGAAATAGACATATTCAATGCATTGAGGTCAATCTTCAAGGAAAAGCCGAAAAATGAAATGATGACATTATTTGATTCTGTAAATATGTCCCTTGATGAAATAATGCTCTGGATAGAGGAAAATATTCCTGCAGAATACCAGAAAGAAGAATTGATGAAAGCATATGATGCATTAAGCAGGGCGGATGTTTTCAAGGGAAGAATATACAAGCAGCAATACTGGAGATTTTTGGTGTATCAGAATATCTTTCTTAGCTATGCTGTTTCTGCATCCAAAAAAGAAAAAAAGGCAGGCTTTACTTCTTACAAAAAACCAACAAGAATATTGAAGATGTGGATGAACAATCAGAAAAATGCAATGAAAAAAACGATTGCGCAGAAGTATTCAAAGCTTACTCACATAGGAGAAAAGCGGGCGATGAGGGATTTCCCAATCATAAAAAACATAATCCGAAA
>CAYICW010000030.1:0-5617 GCA_964362025.1 Candidatus Woesearchaeota archaeon | reverse complement strand
AATGGTTTGAAGGGGAGAAGAAATAAAATGAACGACAGAGTTGAACTTACTGGAATGTTAGATGATACCTTGAAAGGACTAGGAGAAGAAGTTGAGAAAAAGAATAAAGAGGGAATTAAATTAAAAGTCCTAGAATTTACAAGAGTTATTGGAGAATCCCCAGGAGTGTTAGGAGAGGAAGAGTTAACAAGATATAGTGGTGAGTTCAGTAAATTAATGAAAAGAGGAGAATATATTCACGGATAAAATGACAACATTCAAAAGACCGGACGGAAGAAAATCTGATGAAATAAGGGAGATGAAAGCCAAGGTAGGCATAGTCCCAAATGCAGACGGAAGCGCAATGTTTTCATTTGGAGACACAATTGCAATTGCTGCTGTTTATGGCCCTAAAAAAATGCATCCACAGCATCTGCAGGATTCGGAGAAGGGAACATTGAGGTGCAATTATAATATGCTTAGCTTCTCTGTCACAGACAGAATAAAACCAGGACCAAGCAGAAGAAGCATGGAAATAGGCAAGATAACAGAATGGGCGCTGGACCCTGTTGTGATGATATACCAATTTCCAAATACAGTTGTTGATGTTCATATAAATATAATCCAGGCAAATGCATCCACAAGATGCGCCGGAATAAACGCAGCTGCAATGGCTCTTGCGCATGCAGGAATACCTATGAAAGACATGGTATCAAGCGTTTCAATAGGAAAACTGGACAAAAATCTGGTTGTTGATGTAAGCAAGGCAGAGGAAGATTGGGAAGAGGGAGAGGGTGCGACAGATATTCCAATGAGCTTCACTCACAACGGAGAATTAACTCATATTCAGCTGGACGGGAAGATAAAGAGAGAACAATTGAAGGAAGCGATAGAGATGGCAAGAAAATCCACACAAAAAGTTTATGAATTGCAGAAAAAGGCATTGAAGGAGACAGTTGAATAAAATGGCAAATTATTATTATGAAATATATGTTCCAGAAAATAATCCTAATATAAAAAGAACTTTAGACAGATATATTGCTGAAAATAATTTTAAAATATTAACATTAGTAAAGGATAGAACAAAACCTGAAGAACAAATTTCTTTTTGTATGCCTGGAATGAATAGTTTAGATAAATTAAGAGGGATAATGTTAAAAATCAGTCCAGAAATTAAATGCTTTCCAACAGCAGACACCTATTTGCAAAAATTTGGAAGGTATCAAGGAGATTTAATTAATTAAAATGGCAGAATTATACGAGACATCAGACGTGACAAGGGAAAGGATAAGAAAATATCTGGAAGAGGGAAAAAGATTTGATGGAAGAAAGCCTGATGAGTTTAGGGAAATTACAATCGAGCCAAATGTTTCAAAAAATGCAGAGGGTTCTGTAAGAGTGAGAATAGGAAAAACAGAAGTTCTTGTAGGAGTTAAGATGGGGGTTGGAGAGCCATATCCTGATTCTCCTGACAGGGGAAATCTTATGGTTACTGCCGAGTTCCTGCCTTTGAGTTCGCCAAGATTTGAGCTAGGGCCTCCAAAATTCAATTCAATAGAAGTTGGAAGGCTTATTGACAGAATAATAAGGGAAAGCAAATTCATAGAACTTGAAAAATTATGCATTGAAGAAGGAAAGAAGGCATGGTCTGTTTTCATCGACATATATTCAATAAATGACGACGGAAATCTTCTTGACGCAGCAGGCATAGGAGCAGTAGCTGCATTGAAGGTAGCAAGAATGCCGAAGTATGATGAGAAAGAAGAAAAGATTGTTTATGGGGAATGGACAAACAAGAACATTCCATTAAGCAAGGATATTCCGTTGTCTGTAACAATGCATAAAATAGGAAATTCCATAATAGTTGACCCAACAAGGGAAGAGGAAGATGTCAGCGAAACAAAATTGACTATCGGATCCTCTGGAGACTATATTTCGTCCATGCAGAAAGGAGATGAAAAAAGCCTGACAATAGAAGAGATAAACCAGATGATAGATTTGTCTGAAAAACTCTACAAAAAAATATATTTAAAGCTGGAGAAATTTATAAAATAAGAAAATGATGAAAATGGATGAGTTCACAAAATATGAGGTAGCAAGGATACTTGGAGCAAGAGCCTTGCAGATTGCAATGAATGCCCCTTTGCTGATAAAATTAAGCAAAGAGGATTTGGAAAAAATAAGATATGACCCTATTAAAATAGCAGAGGTTGAATTAAGGTCGGATATTCTTCCAATATCCATAAAGAGGCCTTTCCCACTGAAGAGAGAAGGGGAATTAAGAAGGCCTAAGGAGCCAAAGATAACCGACGAGAAGATAGAGGAAAAGGAAGCGACAGAAGAGGAAGAGATTGTAAAAGAAGGGGAGATAATGGCTCTTGCAAATCCTGACGATGAAATAGAGCCTGAAGCTGAAGCAAGCGAAGCTGGAGAAGATTAAAATTCATGAGATTGATTTCTAGTATATAAAAACTTAAAAATAAGTTATCTCTTAGAAAAATTATGACTCATATAAGAGAGCGAAGAGGATTAACATCCCTTCTTGTAGGCGTATTAATATTTGGCCTAGGGGCATTTGGCACAATCAAAGAAATGCCTTTGGAAAAGAAAATTATAAATTCAAATTATGAAATACCTGGCAGAGGTTATGGAGAAAATTGGAAATATTATATTGGACTGGAAGCATTGGGAGCATCTATAATGATTGGCAGTTATTTTCATCTTAGAAAAAGATTAAATTAAATTTTTAATTAGTCAATTTTATAAAAATAAAATTATCTTCATTATTTTCCAATAATCTTATAAATCTCCCTGCATTTTTTTATTGATGGTTGTTATAAAGGGGGTTGATGCCAAGCATGTTCTTGACTCAAGAAAAGAAAAAACAATATACGTATCTGTGAAAACCGACGCGGGAGTCTTTGGCGCGAGTTCTCCGAACGGGAAATCCAGGGGAAAATACGAAGCAAAAAACTATGTAAAAAGCCTTGAAGAGGACATAAAAATGCTGAAAAGATTCAGCGCTTATTTTTCATCTGAGAAGATAGAAAAATTTGATGATTTAAGAAGAGTAGAGGATATCATGGACAGGCAGATAGGGGCGAATACGCTGTTCGCGCTTGAATCGGCAATATTGAAGGCGCTCGCGAAAGAGCAGAAAAAGGAGATATGGGAACTCTTATATCCAAAGACAAAGAGATTTCCTAGATTAGTCGGCAATTGCATAGGAGGAGGCAAGCATTCGTCAGGCAAAAGGCCTGACTTCCAGGAGTTTCTTCTTATTCCAAATATGAAAAGCATGAAAGAAAATTGGGAAAAAAATAAGAAGTTAAAAGAGGAAGCCAAATACCTCTTGAAAATCGGCGACAAGAGTTTTGAAGGCAAGAGGAATGACGAGGATGCGTGGAACACAAGCTTGAATGAAAAGGAAATATTTGATATTTTAAAGCAATTGGACATCCCTATCGGGACAGATGTAGCTGCATCAAGCTTCTTCAAAAGAAAAAAATACTCGTATGAAAATCCGATGCTGAAAAGAACAGAGGATGAGCAGTTTGAATATATTTCTAACTTAATGAAAAATTTCGGGCTGTTTTATATTGAAGACCCTTTTGATGAAGAGGATTTTGAGAATTTCGCAAAACTTCTAAAGAAATTCCCAAATAGTTTGATAGTAGGAGATGATTTAACTGTAACTAGTTATAAAAGGCTGGAAAGAGCAATTAAAGCAAAAAGCATAAATGCGATTATAGTCAAGCCAAACCAAACAGGCTCGCTTCTTGAAGTTAAGAAAGTATGCGAGCTTGCGCTAAAAAACAACATAAAAATTGTTTTCTCGCACAGAAGCGGAGAAACAGGCGAAACTATTCTTGCCGACCTTGCATTTGGATTTGGGGCTGATTTCCTTAAGTGCGGGATAACCGGAAAAGAACGGGAAGTCAAAATAAAAAGATTAATTGAGATTGAGAAAAGCTTTAAAAACTAATTTTGCTGTGAATTTATTATATGGTTAATGTAATAGATGAAATTGAAGAGAAGATTGAAGAGGGAGAAGAAGCAATAAAAGAAATTGCAGAGAAAGTTGTAGGAAAAGTCAAGAAAGTGAAAAAAGCTTCAAAACCAAAGAAAGAAAAGGAAGACGATGATTCTGAATCACTTACTCCTGCGTTAGTCAAGGCAGCTGAATTGGAATCAGTAATGCCTGACCTTGAAAGAAAAAAGAAAGAGCTTTTTGAGAAGGCAAAGAAATTAAAGGAAAAAATTGTTGCAGAGGCAATCACTTCTGAAGAGCTTAAGGAAAAAGTCAAGGGAAAGAAGAGAGGAGAAATGCTTGTTCCATTGGAAGAATATGTCAAGTCAGGTATATATCTTGGAACAAAAGTTGTAACACCCCAAATGAAGCAGTTTGTTTACAGGAGAAGGGCTGACGGATTGGCTATATTCAACACAGATATAATTGATGAGAAGCTTAAGGAAGGAATAGAATACCTATCAAAGTTTGATGCGAAGGATGTGATTCTTGTTTGCAAGAGACAAGCGGGTTGGAAAACAGCGGAGATGTTTGGAAAAATAACCGGAATAAAAGTATTTAGCAAGAAATACCCGGCTGGAGTTCTTACAAATACACAGCTTACTGAGTTTTTTGAAAACGAGCTCACGATTGTATGCGACTCATGGCTTGACAAAAATGCTCTTAATGATACATTGAATGTTCACAAGAAAATTTTGATGGTATGCGACACAAACAATTTCCCAAAGGATGCTGACCAGATAATAATCGGAAATAACAAGAGCGCAAGAAGCCTTGGACTGATATTCTATCTGCTGGCAAGAGGATTCTGCAAGGCAAAAGGAATAAACATAGACAACATTCCGGACATAGATTGGTGGACAAGCGAGGAAGAAAAGGGCGCTGAGATGGGTGTTTAAACCTTAAAATAAAATAACTTAATTCTAAAATGAAAATAGGAAAGCGTTTGAAGGATTATAAAAGAAAAACAAAACCGAAGGCAAAAAAGTTCATGAACATCATGGTTGGACTGGCGATATTTATTATTCTTATAGGAACAGCATTTAAGATGAGTTTTCTTTTTGGAATGTTTTTCATTGTGGGTTTTGCACTCTCAATATATAATGGAGATTTGAAAAACAAGCCTTGGAAACCAATTGCAATATTCATAGGAGCTTTGATAGTTGGAATTGCACTGAACCAGTTTTTTGAACCAGTTTTGTCTGCGAAAACATTAATGGACTTAGCGGTTTCTCTTTTAATTTTTCTTTCAATAATTATATTCGGCTGGAAGATTAAGAAGTCTTAAACCATAGCCATGACTTGTCAGGCTTATTTCCGTAATGAGTTTTTATTAATACATAACTACCGTTTAATTTCTTGCCTTTTAGATTAAATTCTATCTTATTAGCACTTTTGTTTTTTAATTCATATTTTCCCTTGTCCCATATTTCAACTTTTCCAGCGCCGTAGTTTCCTTCTGGAATTGTGCCTTTGAAAGTTGCATATTCAAGAGGATGGTCCTCAACCTGAATTGCTAGTCTTTTTGTTTCCTTATTCATTGGAGGTTCTTTTGGAACAGCCCATGATTTCAAAACTCCGTCCATTTCTAAACGAAGGTCATAATGA
>CAYICW010000029.1:0-6003 GCA_964362025.1 Candidatus Woesearchaeota archaeon | reverse complement strand
TCAATTTCCCTTATTTCATCGCCAGAGATCGCGCATCCCTTGAATTTCATCGCATATAAAAGCGCGTCAAGAACATCTCCATTCTTCAAATCTATAAGCCCTTTTTTATAAGCTACGTATACAAGCTCTGCAGACCTTATGAACTTTAGTTCCTTGAAAAAATTATAATTTTTTCTATCAGGATTTATTTTAACATGAAGCCTCTTTTCCAGAAGTTTGCCAAGATTTTCAGGCTTTTCGCCGAGCATTCTTGTCGTTCTTTCATCAATTGCAATCACATTGTTTACTCCCTTTTCATTAAGCATCTGGCTTACTGCCAGGCATGAAGCCTCACCTGAATCTATTATATGAATATCCCTGTTCTTATCTCTATAAGTTGCATTTGCCCTGTTTAGCATTTCATTTGTTCTTTTTGCGACTTCCCGGTCATTCAGTCCAACAGACAAGGGCATTTCCAACACCTTTTTGTCCAGTAATTGTTTTATCTTCAGGGCTTCTAGGCTGAATTTTTTTATCTGCAGCGGCCTGTCTATCACCTCTCTCTTGACATCGCTGGTGATTATGAATTTGCCGTTGAAAATTCCTTTTAGCTTTTCCAGGATATCCGTGACTCCGTTCATCGAGAAGCTTATGAGAGTGCCAGAGTCAAAGACGATTGCCTTCTCAGAGTTTTGGGGTTTCATTTTGATTTTCCCTGAAGATGGTGTGTATCATTCATTAAATCCAATCTCCAATTTTTATGGGGTTTATCCCAATTCAAAAAAGTTAAACTTGCATTTTTATATCTAAGACGAAGAAGTTGTTTTCTTATAGGGAACTGTAGAAGAATTCCCACTATTATTGCATTCATAACTCCATGAGCAATTATTAGGATTGTTTTGTCCCTTTCTTTTTTTCTTGTAATTTTTTTTATGAATTTTTTTAATTTCCTCAGTCGTACATCAAAAATTATTTTTATCCTGCTCCTCAAAAAGTCTGGGTCGTATTCATTTAATTCATCTAAACCTTTTCTTACGGGAACATTTAGAATCCTGGCTATAATATCCGCAGTTTCTTTGGTTCTTATCAAATTACTTGTATAAATTTCATTAATCTTAATTTTATCCTTCTTTAATCTCTTACCTAAATTTTGTGCCTGCAATATCCCTTTCCTTGTTAATTTTGAATCATCACTTTTGTCCACTTTTATGTTTCTCTCAGATTCTCCATGCCTGACAAGAATTATCATCATCCAAACATCTCCATTATTTTGGTAAATTTATTTAGCGAAATAGTAGAATTTTTCATTTGAAAAATTCCTCCGCGATTTTAATTCTTCTCCTGACATCCATTGTGTTTTCAAGAGGAACATCATCCATCCTTGCCTGCCCTGCATAGCTTGCGAGCTCATATAAAGTAATTCCAAGAAGTTTTGCGGTTTTTTCCATGGAAATTCCGTGATAATAAATCCTAGAAGCCTTGTTTATCCTTGCCTTCCAGAAAACATCCTGGATGTAATCCTTCAACCTTCCTGAAAGCCTGCCTATTTCCCTTGTTATATTTTCAAGATCATCCCCTATTCTATTATCCTTGCCTGCTTCCATGTCTTTTATGGAATGGTTTATTGAGTCAATCACCACATTGTAAAATTCCTTCCATCCCCTGAACTCCTGATACTTTTGTCTTTCGATTATTTTTCCAAGGGAGTATATAACAACGGCAACGGCAATATTATCCGGATCCTGCGTAAGAGATGCGGTATTTATTGTCTGATTGCTCAGGGAATTTATTGTAAGTGCATCCCTCCTTCCCATTGCTTCTTTTGTTTTTTTCAGAATCCTAAGAACATTATCCCTTTCTTGCATCTTATAAAAAAGAATATTATATTAATAAATGTTAGCCTGAAACTTTCGAATTGCCTGCATTTTCAAGAAATAAATTGTAAACTCCCTCAACAAAATTATAATAAAGGTCTCTTTGCCTATCTAGTAAATCGGTTCTTCCACGATTTCCAGTGGATATTATAATCTTAGGAAAATAAGAAGGTAATTCAATTTCAATGCTGTGACCAGAGTAATAATCATTATATTCCATTAATTTATATGTTCCTCCTTCAGCTTTAGGTAAGATAACAGGATCAAATATTATTGTCGGAACTTTTGAGAGTGTACTATAATATGCATGTCCCCACCTGAAATTCACATCAAATGTTTTTGAAGCCAGGTCATTAATCTTTTCCTGAGAAGCAAAAGAAGGCGCATCCACAAAAGCCTCATCAATAAGATAGAGATGAATTCTTTCAAATGCTTCATAAATAGTTATTCTTTCGCAATCTCCTATTGGAGGAAATCTCTCCTTAAATTTTTGAAACAGGATTTCTGTCATTAATCAAACTAATTTTATTTGCTTATAAGAATTATTATATTGAAATGTTAAGTTTTTATATTCAGAATCTTTCTTGTTATCATGAAACAGGTAATTCTTGACACAAGCTTTATCCTTAGCTGTGCCAGGCAAAAAATAGATTTTTTTGAGGAAATTTTGCATGGAGGCATGCAGGCAGTTATTCCCATTCAAACCATCAGCGAGCTGGAAGGGCTGAAAGCAGAACTAGCATTGAAAATGCTTAATAAAAATGAATTTGAAACAATAGACATACCCGGAAAAGATGCGGACACTGCGATAATAAATATATCAAAAAAGAATCCTTCCGCCATAATTGCAACCCTCGACAGGGACTTGCAGAAGAAGCTGAAAAATCCAAAGATGATAATAAGAGGCAGGAAAAGACTCGAAATCGTTTAGGTTATATATTTTGGAGATTGATAATCAATAAAAGGGGTTAATTGCTCTTTTTTTCATGAGTTTTTTCCTAAGAGGAACATATGATTTTGAAGGAAGAAAAAATCCCCAAGTCGGAATAATTAATATCTCTGAATTAGAGGAGATTACAGGATATATAATGGACACTCAATCTCATATTCTAAGACATGAGATTTATGGTGAATTCGGCCATGATAAAAATAAAACTCCCAATTTAGTTTTTATAAAAGACCCAAACAATGGATTAAATATCCCTGTAAAATATAGTCTAAAGAAAACAGATGGAAAAGAAGCAATAGAAGGGACTTATGAAGGATTTTGGGAGATGACTTCAAAGGATGCTATAAAATTAGGAATAGGATTTGATGCTTCGGTTGGTGAAAGAGTATTTGCGGAAAAAATTAAGGAACTGTCAAATAAGACAAGAATTATTTTGGATCCTATAATTTAAGGCTTAAAAAGCTTTTTAAACCAATTTTTACTATGATTTTCAGCATCTTGGTAAGATATCAATAAAAATGTTCTATGTTACAGAAGTTGAGGACCATATAAGGGTAGAGCCAAAATTATTTGGAATGCCTACCATCGAGGCTGTGGAAAAACAGCTTCGCGAGACATATGCGGATTATTACGACAAGGAGCTTGGAAAAGTGGTTGCGGTAATAGATGTTATGAAAGTGGGGGAAGGGGTGATAATTCCAGGAGACGGGGCTGTTTATTATGTCTCAGAATTCAAGTTGCTGACATGGAAACCAGAGCTTCACGAGATAGTATATGGAATAATAGCTGAAATAACAAACTTTGGGGCATTCATAGACATGGGGATATTGAGAGGAATGATACACATCAGCCAGACAATGGATGATTACGTCAGCTTCAGCAAGTCAAATACTCTTCTTGGAAAATCCTCAAAGAGAAGCCTGAAGCAAGGAGATTTGTGCGTGGCGAGAATAGTCGCAATATCCCATAAGGGAGAGGAGCCAAAGATAGGATTGACAATGAGGCAGCCGGGATTGGGAAAAATAGAATGGATAAAAGAAGACCAGACCAAGAAGGAAAGAAGCGAAAAGAAGATTGTAAGCGATGAAATAAAAGCAGAAAAGGGCAAGGGAAAAAAGGGAGGAAAGAAGAAGGAAAAATGACAAAACAAAAGGCATGCAGAATCTGCAACACAATATATGATGAAGGGGACAAGTGCCCTTCTTGCGGTTCAAAGGAAAGCACTGATTCCTTTAAAGGCAGGGTTGTGATAATGAACCCTGAAAAATCAGAAATTGCGAAAAAATTGAATATAAAGGAGAAGGGCAATTTTGCAATTAAAGCCAGATAGACAAAATAATAACAAAATAAAAAATGGAACATCTAAAAATAATATCTGAGAAGGAAAATCCATTATTTTCAAGGAAAGAAGTGATTGTGGAAATAAGGGCGCAAACAAGTCCAAAGAGAGTTGACATAGAAAATTCATTAGCGGAAAGATTTTCAAGCAATCCAGAGTCAGTAAAGGCAGACAGAATAGTTTCAAAATTTGGCTCTGACTTGTTCACAATTCACGCAAGAATATACAAATCCAAGGAAGACAAGGAAGAAATAGAACCAAAAGTTAAAATAGGAAAACTAAAGGAATAAGATGCCAACTAAAGCAGGAAAAAAGGGAAAAAAACCGCACAGAAACAAGAAAACAAGCAAGAAATATTCACTTTACAAGATTGAAGGGGATAAGGCAACAAGGGAAAGATTCTGCCCTCGTTGCGGACCAGGAGTATTTCTGATGAAGGCAAAAGACAGGTTTTACTGCGGAAAGTGCCATTATTCAGAGTTTCTTGGCAAGGCAAATTAAGACATTAGAAAATAAAATTAATCAGCCAATTAGTCTATTAACAAGCCAAATGAGTATTAGAATAATAATCACCGCTATGATTCTTTTCAGCGTTTTGCTCATATTCTGACAAGGATATGGCAGTTTTTATTGTTTTCTGAAAATAAGAATGAATATGATGCGTGGATACAAACACTAAATAATGTTAGCAAACTCTACGACTTTTATCTTTCGATTATGATTAGGGCAAATTACTAATAAAAGTAATTTATTAAGCCCTCAATTTCTCTCTAACTCGGCCACGCTTGGGCGAGTTTTCTTTTTTTAGAGTATGATTATAACAACAAAAGTGCTTAAACATAACCCTTATTTATTTAAATATTTTTTAAGAATGTATTTGATAAATGGTTTCTCATTTTTTTCAATTTGGTAGTTATCAAGGACATTGTAATAGCTTTCTAAATCTTCTATCGGAATATCTATTAGAGGATATGTTTTTTTCCATAATATCCAGTTCATTAATAATCTAGATAATCTGCTATTTCCATCTGCAAAAGGTTGTATAGATATTAACTTTAAGTGAACTAATGAAGCCAATTCCAATGGATGTAATTTTCTATTATCCATTTTGTACCATTTAAAAAAATTAGAGAGTTCTTTTTCAACCTCATTCCATTTTGGCGGGACATAAGGAGTTCCAGCTATTTTTACATCTCTTTTTAATTCATTTCTTAATTTTCCTTTTATATTATCATCAACGCCGGAAAAAAGGATTGTGTGCAGTTTTTTAATAAATCTAATATCAAGTTTTCCTTTGTATTTTGTAATTGCTATGAAACTTTTTTCATGATTTTCTAATTCTTTGGCTATTCTTAAGCTCTTAAAATCTTTTGGAATTATTCCTTCTTTTAATATTAAAAAAGTTTGTCTTAAAGTTATATTAATTCCTGACAATTTGCTGCTATCATAAGTATATCTTATAATAAATTCATTTAGTCTGGCTTGTTTTTCAGAATCATCTAAATTTCTTAATTCTTGCTTATACTTTTTCTTTTTTTCTTCTATTTTTTCTAGATCTTCTTTTGAAATATATTTGTACTTTTCTCCGGATAATTCTTTTAAGAATTCTTTTTTTAATTGGCTTAATCTTTGCTCAGTAGGCAGTTCTTTTCCAATATATTTCTTTTTTTGAATAATTTTCTTTCCTTTTCTAACCGAGTGAATTAATATCCAATATTTTTTTCCTTTGACATT
This sequence comes from Candidatus Woesearchaeota archaeon, assembly GCA_964362025.1. Taxonomy (GTDB): domain Archaea; phylum Nanobdellota; class Nanobdellia; order Pacearchaeales; family GW2011-AR1; genus JAGVNG01. The sequence goes on along the minus strand of CAYICW010000029.1, from coordinate 128 downwards.
AATTTGTTTTTCAGTTGCCATAAATAAGTTATGTACTACTCTTATTTAAATGTTTCTGTTATGTACTACATTAGAAATTAATAAAAAATTAATAATATGATGCGTGGATACAAACACTAAATAATGTT
>CAYICW010000028.1:0-6135 GCA_964362025.1 Candidatus Woesearchaeota archaeon | reverse complement strand
CTTGCCTTGCTGTCTCCCGGCTTATAGGCTTCCTTTCTTCTTACATCTGCAACAAGAAGATTTCTGTCATAATTTAGGAAGGCTTTTGCAAGCTCCTTTGAATTGGAAAACCTGACCATTCCTTTTGCAAGCGCAAGTCTCGCCGCCTCTATCTGACTTTTTTCTCCGCCGCCTATGACAAATATGTCCGCATCTAAATTTAGTTTTCCAATAACCTTTTCATATATTTTTATTGGCTCTTCTATTCTTAATCTGTCAAAAAAATGGAGAAATTTGTAGTCTTTTTTTTTGATTTTTATTTGTCCATTTCCTTCCTTAATCATGGCTCTTGCAACAGCTTGCTTTCTTTTTCCTGAGGTGACTATCATATTGTTCATTTTATTTCTCCGATGGAAACGAGTGAACCTGTGAAACTCTTTCCTGAGGTGACTATCATATTGTTCATTTTACAAACTCCCCTACTCTGCTAAATTTAATTTTCTTTTCCTTTCCGCCTGTAATCTTTTTTGCATTTTCGAATTCTTTTGGAACTCCCGTATAACATTTTATTCTCCTGTATGCCTCCCTTCCTCTTCCTTCCCGGTAGTTTGGAACCATCCCCCTTATCACTCTCTTTACCATTCTGTCGCTCGCTTTGATATGCTTTGGGCCCGTCTGCCCCCATCCAACCTTGCCTCTCTGCTCCTGAAAGTTCTTAAGTATATTTTCCCGATTTCCGGTTATTATCACGTCCTGGCAATTCAGAATTACAACTTCTTCTCCCTTCAACGCTTCTTTGGCTGCATAGCTTGCCAGTCTTCCCATAACCGCATTTTTTCCATCTATTATTTTTGTCATTTTATTTTTGGAACCACCAAACATCCTATAAATTCCTGTGAGAAGATGATTTCATTTAGCCTTTTATCAATTATTCTTTCTTTTCCATTAAATCTTTTTATATCCCCCTTTATAGAGCTTACATATTTTAAATTATTCCAGATATATTTCTCTGGACCCCTAAAAGGATGCTCAAAATCTATCAGAAGTAATGATTTCTTTAAACATTCAAAAGTTTCTTTCATTAATTCTTTATCCCCCCAGAATTCAGGAAGCATCCCTCCTGAATATGACATCTGCCATATCCTTTGTCCATCTCCTTTTTTCCATCTTACTATCTCATTTCCAGGAGCTTGTGATGAGCCTGCGTAATTGTCTGTGTAATAAAAGTTTTCATCTTGAAAAACAAAAGTTTTGGAGTCATCGGCTTCTCTTATCTTTTCCCCATTGCCTGCATAACCCTTTTTTTTAGCTGAGACTATAAACCTTGTCAATTCTCTTAAGTCAATTTCCAATTTTCCTAATTTCATCTTGTTTCCATAACCTCCAGGTCACATAACAAATTTTCCAAAACTTTTTTAACCAAACTTCCCTGTTCTGCCCGTCCAGTTTCAAATTGCGTCAGTCCATCAATCGCTATATATCCCTCTATTTCTCCTTTTAGTTTAAGATACTCTTTAGAACCTGGTTGAAGCTCATATAAATTCTCAATATCACTTATTACCTGTTCTTTTCCTGGATATCCATTTCCTTCTGGCCAATTACCTTCTCTAATCATCCTGATTATTTCGTCTCTATTCATTTTCTGTTAAGTATTTTTACTCCTTTTGCATTTGGATTCTTCTTTATTTCTTCAAGCAAGCTTTCAATTTCACTCTTAGACTGCAAAATCTTTTCCCTTGCGTTTTCTGAAAAACCAAGGGCAACCAATTTTATCTTCTTGTCTATTTCCCCCTGGGACAATACCTTTCCCGGGATGACTATTGTTTCTCCAGCCTTGCTTAATCTGTTTATTTCTCCAAGGTTCATATTTACTCTCCCTTTCCTTGGACCGGATAATATGGATGCCACCTCGTTCCACTCGTTGTTCTTTTTTGAAGAAAGAATAGTTTCTACTAAGTTGCTGCTTGTTTTTCTCTCTGCTTGCTTGCTTATCTTTGTTTTTGATTTTATCATCTTAATCCTATATTATTAGCAGAAATCTAATCCCGCTAACGCGATTAACTCGCAGGTAAAAATTTGAGTTTTATTTGGTTTATAAATTTTCCGTAATGAAAGAAGTTCTTATTTGGCATCTATTTTTTCGCCGCATTTCTCACATTCATAATAATCAATTTTTGTCTTGAGAGACTTATCCGCTAGTCCATAATCAACTAGATAAATTACCTTTAACTTTCCACCACATTTTTTACATTTTTTCTCTGCAAGCTTAATTTTCTTTTCAACCATTTTTATTTTTCTACTTTCTTTTCAACTATTGCCAAGTCTTTCTTCAATGCTTCGATTGACTTACGGAACATATCCTCTGCATCCATCTGCCCGAATGATTCAACAGTTATTATCAATTCATCACTCGGGATTATTTCTATCTGTGTCTTTCCCTCTTTCATGTATTTCTCTATTGCGGCCTCGCAGGCGTCATTGCCGTATACATCAGAAATGACAATCTTCCCGCCTTCTGTTTTTACTGTATTTTTCTTGCAGCTCTCCAATATTTCAGAAGGGCAATCTTTCTCTATTCTTGCGCTGGCAAAGTTCCTGTAAAACATCAATCCGGAAGAAAACTTGGCATGTTCTATTCCTTTTCCCGCCCTTACTTTTGCAGTCAATTCAAATTCCTGCCCTTTGTTTAAGAGAGTAATGGGTATTTTGTCATATACAACCTTCACTCCTCCCTTTAATTCTCCGGAATATATTGTTCCTTCTTTTTCGGAGGCTATTTTCAAATTTGCAGTTGTTTTTTCATTCACAGTTTTGTCTGTTTTGATTGGAATTAATCCTATTCTGTGTGCGATTGTCTCGTCATAAAGAGCAGAATCATTTTTTGATATTTCTACTTCATCTACAGCCAATATGGAAATATGTCCTAAATATCTTCTTATAACATTTGCTATGCTTTCTTCCATTTCTGCCTTAAATACAATCTTGTTGTTTTTTTTCTCTACTATTTCCATTTTCTTTAGTTTATTTTATAAGTGGATTATTTATTTGTTTTTTAAACCTATTGACTTATGGCCTTCTTCCCCCAAATTAACCACGCTTGGGCGATTTATGGCCTTCTTCCCCTTCTTCCTCCCTTCTTCTTTGGTCCGCCTCTTGGCAATCTTGTTGTATCCAGGATATTCAATATTTTATATCCTTCTCTTGAAAGGCTTTTTATAATGGAATTTGCTCCCGGCCCTGGCGCAGGATTTCGCGTCTTCGCCCTTATTCTTACATAAAGATATTTTATTCCAAGATCCTTGATTATTTCAGATATTCTTTTTGCAATGAACATGGCAATAGTTGGATTTGCTTTCAATCTCCCATGTTTTGTAACCATCCCCCCAGTAACCTTTGCAATTGTTTTCCCAGCCATGTCTGTCACATGAACAAGAGTGTTATTAAAAGAGGTATATATATTCACAACAGCTTCTATTTCTTTTTTCTTCTTCTCCTTCTTCCCATCTTCTTTTTCATTCTCTTCATCAGATAGGTATTCAATTTTTTCCGTTTCCTCGGATTTTTCAGCTGTTTCCTTCATTTTCTTTTTCCTCCGCAGTTTTAACTGGTTTTTCTTTTGGTTTTTCTTTTTTTATTTTTATTGTTATTTTACCCTCTAATTCAATTGGAACAATATAGGAAGGACTGTCAATTGCCTTTCCATCAACCATGACTTTTCTATGCACAATTAATTGCCTAGAGCTTTTTGTGCTTTTGGCAAGTCTTTTATCAACAAGAACTGTCTGCAGCCTTCTTTTTAGATAATCCTTTTTATCCAAAGACAAGACATTTCCGATTGAATTTACATTAAAGCCCATCTTTTTCAGCCTTTCAAATAATTTTTCTTGTTTTGCAGAGTCAGCAGATATAAGATTTTTGGCCTTTTCCCTTATTTCCTTTATTCTTGCGTCAGCTTTCCATATTTCCCTCTTGTTCTTCAACCCAAATTCTTCTATGATTTTTGCTTCTTCTTCTATTCTTGCCTTGTCAAATGGCCTTTTCGGTTTTGAATATGTCTTATGCTTTCTTTTCATTTTTTATTTTTCCACCAATCTTTGGAGCCTCGGTTTTTACCTTCTTTTTAATTCCTGTTCCTTTGCTCTTGTTCTTTCTGAAATGGCTTCTTGTCCTTTGTCCTCTCACAGGAAGGCCTATTGCATGCCTATATCCCCTGTAGCTTCTTATCTTCCTTAGTCTTTTTATGTCAAATTCATGCTGTAATTCAAGATTTGTTCCAAAAAGATGCTTATCCACCCCTGTTTCAAAATCTTTTTTTCTATTAAACAAATAGCCAGGCAGCTCGGGATTATTCATAAATTCTGTTATTTTTTTAATCTCTTCATTTGTAAGTGAGCCTATTCTTCTTCTTTTGTCCAGCTTTAAGGCATTGCATATGGCGTTTGCCATGCTCCATGAAATGCCCTTTACCTTGGTTAATCCATGATAAATTATATATCTCCCCTCTATATCTTTTGATAATATTCTTACCAGTTTATCTTCATACTTTTGTTCCTTGTTTTCTGCTGTTTTTTGTTCCATTGGTTTTTCCCTATTGTGTGAATAGATTATATCTCTCCATATTTGTCAATTCCTGGAAAATCCTCTTCTGGATTGCCTTCTCCGGATCAGGAAGATTTGGAATTCTTTCTTTCATATCTCCGAATGACTCGAATTCCTTCTCGTTTCTTTTGTCCAATATTTCTTTCATGTGTTTTTTTCCCATTCCAGATAATAATTCTATCTGGTGCATTCTTTTATTTATGGCATCAGCTTTGTTGAAGAAGTCCACAAATCTTTTTTCGTTTGCTCCCGTTAGTTTTTCTATGAATTCAAGCAGCTGGTTTTTTGCAGCTTCTGTTATCTTTTCCCTCTTTAACCTTCCGAGGATATAATATATCTTGTCTCTCTTCCCCTCGCCTATATAAACTTCTTCCCCGGTTTCCAAATTAATCCCTCTCCTAGGCACTAATTCCAGAAGAGTCAAATTGATTTTTCCTATAGCTTGTGCTATGGGCATCATCTTTCCTTCTAGAGGGTATCCATTCTGTAAGTAGTCTAGTATAATTGCATATTCTTCCTTTTCCATTTTCTTTATATATATTCTTTAACTGTTGTGAGTATTTTTTTAGTTTCATCTTCATCTAGATTTATATCATTGAATATTTTGCTTAAATCCTCTTCTTTCTCCGGCAAAAAATCTATTATCTTTGAGATATGCTCGTGTTTTACCTTCATCAATCCAAATCCATCTATTTTTTTTCTTAATTCAGCTGCGTCTTCAGGGCTTAATTTTATGAATTTTTTCATAAATCCCTTTAATTCGGAATATCTTTCTTCTTTTCCCAGATACTTCACGGATTCTGACATGCTTATTACAACATTATCCTTTATCATTTCCTAATTATCCTCCATTTTCTTCAAATGCACGGGTGCGATTAGGTATCTCTTTTCCTTGTTCTGATCTTTTACCTTGACCATATATGTTCTTCCCCTTTTTCCTTCAACTACTCCAGTTCTTCCCTGCATTCTCTCGGGAAAAGATGATTGCACAGCTGGTTCTCTTACCACAGCTACCTTATCTCCTTCATTTAACTCCTGAAAATACCTGCTAAGTTGAAGTTTTCCTCGTGTTTTAATTTTCTTTCTTCCAACCATAAATTATTCAGAAATAGCTGATTTAAAAAACTATCTTTTAAATAAATTAAAGAAGTCTTCTGTAGCTTTTTATATCATCTCCGCCTATAAAAAGCCCTTTTGGGTTGATATTTCCCCTTTCTTGCGCATCTTCCATATTCTTTACAATTGCATTGAACATTTTCTCTCCCCATACTCCTATCCCGCATTTTGCGCAGAAATCTATCACGCTTTCATCAGCAACTTCTTTGGAACAATAAATGCATTTCTTGGGCATAAATCACCTTTTTTGAATTGGTAAAAATTATAATTAGATTATGTTTTTAAATATTTGTATTAAAATCTAATAATTTAATCTGAATCATTATACACCCCCTTATTTTAATTTAATGAAACTAAACAACATTCAGGCAAGGTTTAATCATATATGTATTATCCCGTTAATATTTCCTAACGATATATTAATTGGTTTCTTCATTTTCT
>CAYICW010000027.1:0-6151 GCA_964362025.1 Candidatus Woesearchaeota archaeon | reverse complement strand
TTTAAACCTCAAGCTTTAAAAATAAACTTTTTCTTGATAAATAATGGCAAAGAAAAGCGAGGAAAAAATAAAAAAGAAAACTGAGGCAAAACCCGCACCACAAAAACCAGCGGTGCAAAAACCCGTAGAATCCCAAAAAGGTTTTTATCATTTTATAAGAGAAGCCTGGAAAAAACCAGACATGAAAGTCCTTCGGGAAAGGATGACGGAATGGAGAAAAGATAATGTGATAAAGAGAGTTGACAAACCTTTGAGACTTGACAGGGCGCGAAGCCTTGGTTATAAAGCAAAAAAGGGCTTTGTTGTTGTAAGAGTAAGAATATTAAGAGGCGGGCACAGAAGGCACAGACCAAATAAAAAGAGAAGAAGCAAAAGACTGCATGGAAGAAAAAATCTTAGCATGAATTACAAGGAGATTGCAGAACAGAGAGTAGCCAGGAAGTACCCAAACCTGGAAGTATTAAATTCATATCAGGTTGGGAAAGACGGGGTTCATTATTTCTTTGAGGTAATTCTGGTTGACCCGGAAGCTCCTGAAATAAAAAGCGACAAGAATATTAACTGGATAGCAAGACCTGAAAACAGAGGCAGGGTAATGCGTGGATTAACCTCTGCAGGAAAGAAATCCCGTGGATTAAGGGATAATTCTCCAACAAATAAGTCAAGGCCGTCAAAGTCAGTTGGAAGTATATAATTTTAATTACAAACTTTTTTAAAAGCCGAACTCTATTAATTTTTATGACATTCACGCTTCCTCTTTTAAATTATGCATACAACTCTCTCGAGCCATTCATTGACACGCAAACAATGAAAATTCACCACACAAAGCATCATCAGGCTTACATTGACAAATTAAATGCAGCATTGGAAAAATATCCAAAACTGCAGAAAGAATCCGCAGAGGATTTGATAAAAAACCTGAATTCTATTGATGAAGACGTAAGAATAGCCGTGAGGAATCATGGAGGAGGACATGTCAACCATTCTTTCTTCTGGAAGATTCTTAAAAAAGAAGTTGAGCTGAGTGGAGAAGTTGTCAAAGCTATCAATAAAAAGTTTGGAAATTTCAACAGCTTTAAGGAAAAATTTAAGGAAGCTTGCCTGACTTTGTTCGGAAGCGGATGGGTATGGCTTGTTGTCAATAAAAAAAAGGATTTGGAAATAGTCAAGGCATCAAATCAGGATAACCCTTTATCAGACGGAAAACAGCCTATCTTAGGGATTGATTTGTGGGAGCATGCATATTATCTGAAATATCAGAATAAAAGAGCAGATTATGTTGATGCTTTCTGGAACGTAATAGACTGGGACAAAGTCAATGAACTCTATGCGGAAGCATAGTCCAAGCATAACCAAAGCTTAAGTTTTAAAACTTCTGTTGACTGAAATAAAAATGAAAGGAGAGGATGGCCGTCAGGAGAACAGAGGTGAGATAAAATGAAATATTCAAAGCTCTGTGAGTTATATGAGAACGTGTCAGGCACACCAAAGCGTCTTGAAAAAACAGATATCCTCGCAAAATTTTTGAAAGAACTCGCGGATTCTGACAAGGAGGCGCTATATCTTCTTCTGGGAGAAATTTATGCTGATTATGACGAAAAAAGAATCGGAATAAGCAATCAACTGGTAATCAAGGCTATTTCAAAATCAACGGGAATTCCTAATGAGAAAGTTGTGCATGAGTGGAAAATAATAGGAGACTTGGGAAAAGTTGCGGAGAAGCTAGTCTCTAAAAAAAAGCAATCAAGTCTTTCATCTCATTCTGACATCACTGTGCAAAAGGTCCTTGATAATCTAAGAAAACTGCCAGAGCTTGAAGGAAAAGGAACAGTGGAAAAGAAAATCTCCCTGATAACCGAACTTCTGTCTTCAGCCTCGCCGAAAGAGGCATTGTATATAATCAGGACCCTGCTCTCTGACTTAAGAATAGGAATAAAGGAAAGCACAATTAGAGATTCATTAGCGAAGGCGTTCTTTAGGGAAAGCAAAAAAGAAGTAATAAAAGAAATACAGGATGCCATAGACAAGTCAAATGATATTGTTGAAGTTTTTGAGATGACTAAAAATGGAAAATTGAAGGATTTAAAAAAAGTTCATCTTGAGATAGGCAAACCAATTAAGGTTATGCTCGCCCAGAAAGCAAAAAATATCCATGAAGCTTTTGAAGCAGTAGGAAAGCCATGCGCGATTGAATACAAATATGATGGATTCAGGATGCTGATTCACAAAAAGGGCAATGAAGTAATCCTTTTCACAAGAAGGCTGGAAAACGTGACAAAGCAGTTTCCAGAAGTAATTGATTATATAAAGAAATATGCGAGTGGAAACTCATTTATTCTTGATTCAGAAGCTGTCGGCTTTAACAGGCAAACAAAAGAATATCAGTCATTTCAAAATATAAGCCAGAGAATAAGAAGAAAATATGACATAGAAAAACTCCAGAACGAGCTTCCCGTGGAAATCAATGTTTTTGACATTCTTTATTATAACGGAGAGCCCCTTCTTGACAAGCCTTTCAAGGAAAGAACAGAATTAATCAGAAAGATAATCTTTAGTCATCCTTACAAGATAATCCACGCAAAGCAGATTATAACCTCTGATGAAAAAAAAGCCAATGAATTCTACAAGCAGGCATTAAAAGACAAACAAGAAGGAGTCATGTTCAAGAATCTTGAAGCGATTTACCAGCCTGGAAAAAGAGTCGGGCATATGCTGAAAATAAAGCCCGAGGGAAGAGACTTGGATCTGGTTATAACAGGAGCAGAATACGGAACAGGAAAGCGTTCAGGATGGTTTTCAAGTTTTATTCTTTCCTGCAAAGATGAAAAAACAGGAAAGTATCTGGAAATAGGAAAAATGGGAACAGGAATAAAGGAAAAGCCTGCGGCTTCTCCATCGTCCGCCAAGGATGTTGAACGAAAGGAAAAATCCACAGAAGAATCAGGGGTAGGAATATCCTTCAAGGAATTGACAGACAAGATAAAACCATTAATCACAAAAGAGTCTGGAAAGACTGTTGAGATAAAGCCAAAAATAGTTGTGGCAATTACATATCAGGAAATTCAGCATTCCCCAAATTACAATTCAGGCTTTGCGTTGAGGTTCCCAAGATTCACTGCATTAAGGACCGACAAATCCGCAGCAGATGCAAACACTCTGGATGAAGTCAAGAAAGATTTTGAAAAGCAGAAACGAAACTGGAGATATGGCTAAAAATAAATAAAAAAAGCTTAAAAAACTCTAATTAAAATAATGACAAAATATATTTTTGAAGTAATTGACAAAAATAAGAGAAAAATTCATCTAACAAAAGAAAGACTAAAACATATTCAAAAACACCCGCATATGCAGGAGCCAATTGAAAATATTAAAAATGCATTAATATCTCCTCTGGTTATGCAATATGAAGACGATAAAAGTATTCTCTATTTCTATAAAGAATTTAAACAAATGCTAAAATTAGAAAGATATTTATTAGTTTCAGTTAAGTATTTAAACGGAAAAGGCTTTGTGATTACAGCATTTTTTACTAATAAGATAACAGGAGAAAAATGGACGGAGAAATGACTTTATATTATGATGAAGAAGGAGACTTTTTAGAGATAACTTTCGGTGATATCTCAAACTGCCATTTTGATAATACTGGTAAGGGCATTTTTAGGATAATTGATAAAACAACAGGGGAAATAAAAGGAATTTCTATTCATAGTTTCAAAGCTCGTTCTAAAACTCTTGATGAAATAAAGTTTCAACTGCCATTTAAGTTCAAAATTTCTTCCTGACAAGAAAGATTTTGAAAAGCAGAAACGAAACTGGAGATATGGCTGATTATTATAATTAAATCAATTTCTTAACAAAAATCCATTATATTTCTCAGAAGGATGGAGACTAAAGTTATGGTCAAAATACATGGCTAAAAAATTATCTTGATAATCTATATCAAACAAAACCCTGCTTTCCCAAGGAAATCCTGAATCTTTTCCTTCAAGGATAGTTAATTCCATACCTCCTCCTTCTAAAAGACTATAAAAATTTTCTAATGTCTTCTTGGAAAGCAAAGAAGCCAAAAAAGGATGAAAAAATAAAATCTTTCTTTTATCTTCCTTGTATATGTCCTTAAACCAAAAAGGGACTAATTTATCGCCAAAATAAATACCCTTTCTGGGAACAGATCTTACCTTTGTAGAAGTAATTATATACCCTATTTCTCCACGAAAGATTTGTCTTTGAAGTTCAAAGGCGGCGGCAATTTTATCGTTAATTGTATCTCCCAAAATTTCTATTGTTTGTGATAAATCGGAGATTCTTGCTCCTTCAGATTCCATTGCGACGCATTGATTAAAAGTCTGTGATTTTATTAGTTCATATCTCATTTTAAAAATGATCAGCAAAAGTCCCTTCTTTATCCAACTCTCTTCCTTTATGCCTTATAACACCGACAAAATATCTTTGGATTTTTAACCATTCATACATCTTTTCGTCTCCAACATTTTTTTTAACTTTATTAATAAATTTTTCATCAATCCAGACAGGAGTGCCCTCATCAGTTTCATCTTTTAAGCGTCCTGCATAATTTCTGCTGGCGAAAATATAAACCAAATAATCATCAGGATTTGGCCAGTTATCAAAAACTCTCTCTGAATTATCAAATAAGATAATCCCCCTCAGTCTTGGATAAATTAACCTTAAACCTGTTTCATCTATTGTTTCTCGCACAGCTGATTTCAGTCTGCCAAAGGGATGACTCAATCCTTTCTCAAAATCCTCCAATTTCCCTCCAGGAAGAGCATAGAGTCCAGAATTAGGGTCATCTTTCCTTACTTTCTTTTTTATCATCAAAACTTTCTCGTTAACAGAAAGATAAGACATTGTTCCATATTTCATTTCACCAAATAAAATTAATCCTTAATAAGAATTTGTATACTTTTATCTATTCTTCACAAAAGCCAATAATATCAAAGAAACCAGCGCTACACCTGATATGTATATAAACATCGCCGCGGGGCTTATATTCCACAATACTCCTGCAAGAATCCCAGCCGGTATCGTGACTATGCCAGTCACGAAATAATAAAAGCCCATAGATGTTCCCTGCATTTCTTTTGAAAAATCAGATATCATTGCCCTTGAAACCGGCTGTGTAATCGAGTATACGAGTCCATACAGGGTAAACAGAACAGCAAACAGATAAACATTCTCTGCGAAGATAAATCCAATGCTTATTGCCAAAAACAGCATATAACCCCCAACAAGAGTTTTCTTTCTTCCAATCTTGTCTGAAAGTTTTCCGAAAGGAATGGATGTGTAAGCATAGGCAGCGCTGAAAAGCGCATACATTATCAAAGGCGCGATTATGCCCCCTGAAAGTTCTCCTCCTCTCTTGACTAAGAAAAGATACAATCCGAAATTGCCAAGAGAAAAGACACCTGATACAAATACAAAATATTTTAAGGAAGAAGACATTGATGAAATTCCTTTGAATAAACTTTTCCTTGTTTTTTTGAATTTTGGCTCCTTGACAAAGAAGATAGGAACAAGAGAAAGAATAGCTATGAACGATGCTATAAGGATAATTGTCGGTATGCTCACGTTAAATTTCCAGAAGAGGAATATGACAAGAATTGTTCCAACAACAGCTCCTGACGTATCCAGCATCTGCTGAAATGCAAATGCCTTTCCAACCTTCTTGGTTGATTCTTCTATTATAGCGTCTCTTGGCGCATCTCTTGCCTTTCCAAATCTTTCAAGCGCAACAAAACTCACAAGAAATTGCCATGAATTTGCAATCAAGAACATAAACCTGAATATTATTGAAATAAAGTATCCAAGAAATACAAAAATTTTCCTTTTTCCTGTCCGGTCTGAAAGCCATCCGCCGAATATTTTCAAAAGGCTCGCGAGTCCTTCTCTCATTCCGCTTAGAAGCCCAAGCGCAATTCCCCCGCCACCCAAACTTGCTATGTAAAAAGGCAATAAGGGAGCAATCATATCGCTTCCGACATCATTGAAAAAACTTGAGGCTCCAAGAAGCTTTACATTATTCTCCTTTTTCATTTTAATGATTATGCCAACCAAGTTATAAACATTATGCTGAACATAACAGAGCTCGTCGCAAGCCTTATAAAGCTTTATAAAGTAAATTTTACATCAA
>CAYICW010000026.1:0-6229 GCA_964362025.1 Candidatus Woesearchaeota archaeon | reverse complement strand
ATAACAGAGCTCGTCGCAAGCCTTATAAAGCTTTATAAAGTAAATTTTACATCAATTTTAATAAAATGACAGAATCAAAAAGCAATTATAAGATTCAGAATATTGTTGCCACGACTTCTCTTGAAAAGCCTATTCCTCTCACAAAGCTTGCAAGAACACAGCCAAACACTGAATACAATCCAGAGACTTTTCCCGGTTTAGTATTGAGGATAAAGGAACCAAAATCAGCTGTCCTTGTTTTCTCATCCGGAAACTTGGTATGTACCGGGACCAAGTCAGTCGCGCAGGTTAAAGAAGTTATACAGGCAGTCATAAAGCAATTAAGAAAAATAAATGTCAATATAACCATTAAGCCAAAAATAACAGTGCAAAACATCGTCGCTTCAGGAACAATAAACCTGAAATTGAACCTCAATTTCCTTGCTCTTGAAATGCAAAACACAGAATATGAACCCGAGCAATTTCCGGGATTAGTTTACAAGTTGATAGAGCCGAATGCAACATTCCTGCTATTCAGCAATGGAAAACTCGTGTGCACGGGAACAAAAAACAAGCAGCAGCTCGAGGATAGCATGACACAGCTTCTGAAAAACGTGAAGGTTGCCTTAAAGAATTATAAGCAATAAATTTTAAACATAAAAATGGGGATTAAAGAAACTTTCAAGAAGATTGATGATTTATTCTTTTCCACACTTCAATTATTGGATTTCTAACGAACTTTGGACTTTTCGGAGCCTCCTTATTATTTAATATAATTTCGAAAAGTTATTTAAATTTCTCAACATTAGGAAATATTAGCCTGGCTTTTATTCCTTATTTGGTTCTCTCAATATTGTCTTATAAAAGCCTCTTATTGGGAAACAAAAGATTTAATGCGGGATTTTCTCTATCATTTGCACTTGTAACTATTCTTTTCATATCCACTTATATAAGATTCTTTTTAGGGAATTAACTTTTTCTAAAAATTCCTTTCACCACTCCTCAAAGATTAGCTGCCCTAAATTATAATCAATTCTTAACAACTAATCTTTTAAAGTCCAGCTATATACAATTTTACATGGTTGATGAGGCAGAGGTTGAAGATGGCAAGGAACAGGAAAAGAATAGGCCGAAAAAAGAAGATTTGATTATAGAGGCAAAGAGCTTTTTTGACTTCCATAAAAAAGAGCTTGGTGAATCCATTCGAAAGGGCCAGAATGTAATTTTCCTTGATTTTATGAGCCTGACAGAATTTTCCAACAAGCTTGCAGAGGAAATCCTTTCAAATCCAGAAGAAGCTTTAAGGATGATAGAGCTGGCAATCGAGGAATCTGGATTAGTCAGCAATGTAAGAGTAAGGCTGAACAATCTTCCAAAAGGCCAGGAAGTAAAGGTAAGAAACATACGTTCAAAAAATCTGAATGAAATGCTGGTCATAGAGGGAATAATCAGGCAGGCTTCGGATGTAAGGCCGCAGGTAGTCAATGCAAAGTTTGAATGCCCCTCGTGCGGCACAATAATTTCTGTTCTTCAAATAGAAAAAAAGTTCCATGAACCTTCAAGATGCTCATGCGGAAGAAAAGGGGGATTCAGGCTTATAAGCAAGGAGATGGTAGACACTCAAAGAATTGTGGTTGAGGAATCCCCTGAATCCCTTTCAGGCGGAGAGCAGCCGAAACGAATGAATGTCTTTGTAAAAGAAGATCTCGTAGAACCAAAGATGGAAGAGAAGACAACTCCTGGAAGCAGGGTAAAGGTAATAGGAATTCTTAAGGAAGTTCCTGTTCCGCTGGCTTCAGGAGGCCTGTCCACGAGATTTGAGTTTGCAATAGAAGCAAATAATATAATTCCCATGGAAGAAACATTTGAAGAATTGAATATTTCAGATGAGGACGAAAAGCAGATTCTAGAGCTTTCAGAAGACCCAAAAATATTTGACAAGCTGGCAAGAAGCATAATTCCAAGTGTCTGGGGATATGAGGAAATAAAAAAAGCCCTTGTTCTTCAGCTTTTTGGGGGAGTTAAAAAAATACATGCAGACGGGCAAAAAGGAAGGGGGGATATACATATTTTATTGATAGGAGATCCTGGAGTTGCAAAATCAGTTACCCTTAATTTCATGGCGAACATTTCTCCAAAGGGAAGATATGTTGTAGGAAAATCAGCCTCGGGAGCAGGGCTGACTGCAACAGTTATAAGAGATGAATACCTCCGGGGATGGAGTCTTGAGGCAGGCGCAATGGTTCTTGCAAACAAAGGTCTTGTTTGCATCGATGAACTTGAAAAAATGGATCCTAACGACAGAAGCTCAATGCACGAGGCAATGGAACAGCAATGCATGCTCCCAAACTTCAAATTAATGCTGTCAGATGGAAAAGAAGTTGAGATTGGAAGTTTTGTTGATGATTTAATTGAAAAAAACAAAGGAAGCATTTATGATGGAAAAGATTGTCAGATTTTGCCTGTCGATAATGTTGAACTTCTCTCTACAGATTTTCAAAACCATTTTCCATTAAAAGCTACAAGAATCAGCAGGCACATTGCTCCTAGGGAATTTGTAAGGATAGAACTGTCAAATGGCAGAGAAATAACAGTAACTCCCGAGCATCCCTGCTGGATTGTTGAAAATGGAAAAATAAAAACAATTGCGGCTGAAAAACTAAGTGAAGGAATGTTTTTCCCAGTACCTTCCAAGATAGATATAAAGGAATCAGAATACAAAAAAGAAAATGATTTATTATGCAAAATATTGGGTTATCACATCACAGATGGCTCTTATGAACTGAACAGGGGAAAAAAGAACGGGATACAATTTTGGAATAATGACAGGCTTCTTATTGAAGATTATAAAAATGCCACAGAATCCTATTTTGGCATAAAATCCGGGTTGACGAAAAGGGGAAAACAGCATGCTGTGAGGATTGTCTCCAAATCTGTTGTTGAAAAAATGGAAAAAATTGATAAAAATCTCATGGAAAAGGGGGATAAGAAAATAATTCCTGAGGCAGTCATTCAATTGCCAAAGGAAAACATAAAATACCTACTAAGGGCATTATTTGACGGGGACGGGACAGTTGTATTCCAGAGCAGAGGAGGGTGCCGAGCGACTCTTGTAACAGAAAACAAAAAGCTTGCTGAACAGGTTTCCGACCTTCTTTTAAGGTTTGAAATTCAATCCTCTATTTTCAAGGATAAGAATGTTTGGAGGCTTGATATAAGTGGGCAGGAGAATTTGGGAAAATTCCTGATAAATATAAGCTTCTTATCTCAAAAAAAGAAGAACAGACTTAAAGAATATTGTGAAAAGGACAAGACTTATAGAACAATAAGGGATGTTATTCCAAACTGTACTGACAAAATTAATGAAATATTCAAAAAGATTGGCATAAATGCAAAAGAAGAAATTGGACATCAGATAGACCTTGGTGTTGAAAAACAAAGATTATTTCTGCAAAAATTGGTGTTGATTGCTGAAAAGCATCTGAATAACAGGAGGGAGTATGAAGTGTTAAGAAAAGATATTGATGAAATAAAGAGGCTGGCCTTTGGTTATGCAAGATGGGTGAAAATTATCAAAGTTTCAAAAATAAATAATAAGGGGATAAAGTGGGTTTATGATGTCACAATTGAGCCTCATCATACTTTTATTTCAAACGGGATGATTTTGCACAATACCATAACAATCAGCAAGGCAAATGTTCAGGCATGCTATTCGGAAGATACTGAAATTCTGACAGAAGAAGGATGGAAAAAATATAATGAAGTCAAAAACCTGAAAATTGCCCAATATAATCCGGATGATAAATCAATGGAATTTCTCTCGCATAAAGGACTTTACACATATAATTACAATGGAAAAATGTATAATTTCATTAATAAAAGGAATAATATTTTTGTGACGCCAAATCATACAATGCTCATAAAACCTGAAAAACAAAAATCTTACAGAAAAATAAACGCTGAAAATATCACTTCCCATAGGTTTAAGGTGATAAATTCCGGGAATTTTATAGGAGATGAAACAGATTTATTCATTCTTCCAGGAATAAGACATAAGCAAAAAAGAACTAACGCCAAGTATGTTCATCAGCACCATGATAAGAGAATTCCTATGGAATTGTGGCTGGAATTTTTAGGTTATTATGTAACTGAGGGGGGGGTTGAAACCAGGCCGACAATAGGAATAGTGCAAAAAAAGGGTCCAAAGGCAGATAAAATAAAAAACTGCCTCAAAAAATTAACTGATTTATTGGGATGCTCTCTTTCAGAGATTGACGCAAAAGAATATTTAAGGTTTAAAATAACCCAGACACAGCTTTATGAGTGTTTAAAGAGCAAGGGGGAGAAAGTTTATTTCAAAAGGCTTGGGATAAATTTCGCTTCATTATCCAAAAAGCAATTGGTTATTTTGTACAATGCCTTGATGCTTGGAGACGGCTCGTCTGACGGAAAATATTTTTCATGCACCTCAAAGGAGTTAAACGATGAAGTGCAGGTGATAGCTCATTTAATAGGGAAATCTGCTTCCCAGAGTATACATTACAGAGAAGGAAGCCGTGGCAGGAGAAAAACAGCTTATAGAGTGACTTTCTCAGATAGAAGCGAGCTGGAAATGAAGAAGAATTCAGTAAAGAAAATTGATTATAATGGAAAGGTTTGGTGTTTTTCAACACAAACTGGATTTTTTGTGACAAGAAGAAATGGGAAAATAGCAATACAGGGAAATACTTTAAGAGCCGAGACGAGTGTTCTCGCGGCCGCAAATCCAAAATTCGGAAGATTCGATCCATATCAGTCAATTGCTCAGCAGATAGATCTTCCTCCGACTCTTATAAACAGGTTTGACATAATATTCACTTTAAGGGATATTCCTGACAAGGATAAGGACGCAAAGATTGCAACACATGTCTTGTCAGAGCACAGGAAAGAAGGTGAAAGTATGCTGATACCTCGTGAAATCTTTAGGAAGTATGTTGCCTACTCAAAGCAGAGAATAAAGCCTGAGCTGAGTGAAGAGGCTGTTAATGAAATAAAAAATTTTTATGTTGATTTGAGAAATCGTCCTGTTGCATCCGAAAGCGCAATGAGGCCTATCCCGATTTCTGCAAGACAGCTGCAGGCTCTCATAAGAATGTCAGAAGCATCTGCAAAAATAAAATTAAGGGAAGTGGTTACAAGAGAAGATGCAAAAATATCGATAGACCTTATGAAATATTATCTCATGGAAGTTGGTTATGATTATGAATCAAAATCATTTGACATCGACAAGGCAACAGCAGGAACAACTTCCTCGCAAAGAAGCAAGATATTTACTGTAAGGGATACAATGATAGATATGGAAAGCAGGCTTGGCAAGATGATTCCGGTAGAGGAACTGGAAAACGAGCTGGAGGGCAAACTGTCGAAGGATGAAATAGAGGAGGCAATAAATAAATTGGCTTCACAAGGTGAAATTTTCAGGCCAAGAAGAGGATTTGTTTCAAGGACGTCGTGATTGCAACAAAAAATAATAAACAAAAAATTAATATAAAAATAAATTTAATGATAAAAAATATTAACAATACTTATAAAATGGTTTTCACATTAACAACTGATATAAATTCGAGCACGTCAGTGCGAGACAACTAAAATGCCAGAAGAAGCGCAATTCAAGCGAAACATAGCCTTCAAATTAAGAATCGGAGAATTATTAATCGGAAAACCAATTATAGACGGAGACAGGTTTTCTTCTCTGGACCTAGGCGGTAAAAAAATAGTAAGGGTTAATCTTGTGGGCAACATAATAGACAAATATGAAAGTGAGGGCGAGAAAAAATACGCGGTCATAATATTGGATGACGGTTCTGGACAGATAAACGCGAAGGCGTTCGGGGATGATGTGAAAAGACTGGAAAAGGCAAGTCAGGGGCAGACAGTCATCGTCATAGGAGTCCTGAGGCACTGGAACAATGAATTATATGTTTCTCCAGAGATAATCAGAGAGATGAATCCAAAATATCTTCTCGTAAGAAAAATAGAGATTGAAAAGAAAAAAGGAAAAAGCGCTGAGCTTCTTCCAAAAGACCAGATAATTGCGGTAAAGGACAAGATTCTCGGGGCAATAAAAAGCGCGGAGGATGACGGGGGGATAGAGATGGATAAGCTGATAATGACTCTTTCAAACATTTCCCCTGTGATAATCAACCAGGAAGTCGAGAAATTCCTCGAGGAAGGAATTATCTTCGAGCCAAGGCCGGGAAAAGTAAGATAT
>CAYICW010000025.1:0-6260 GCA_964362025.1 Candidatus Woesearchaeota archaeon | reverse complement strand
TATTTCTTTTCCAACTTCTGTATAATTATTAGGACCTATTGAAGGATAAGCAAAATAAACCAATTTTCCTTCGTGAGGCACACCTAACTCAGTTACTTTCCTCTTAATTATTGGATTCAATGTTTTTTCCATACATTTTCTCAGAAATAATAGTATTTAAATCTTTCTATCTGCTGTCTTTTAGAAGGGGTGACAATCATCCAGGATTATAAGTGTCAACCAATCCGTATTTTTCCTTTAATTTGTTCAGTCTGGCTTCTCTAAATAATACAAAACCTCCATCCCTAAGCTTCATCATTTCCTTTGCATCTTTATATTCATACATGCCAAGTCCAAGAGAGTCTCCATTTGAAACTAGGATAATCTCTGGCTTTGACTGAAGTTTTACTCCTCCAACATATTCTATTCCCGTGTCTGTCATTATGCTTGACCCTGTTGTTTCAATAAAGCAATACCCCGTGTCTTCTACACTATATCTCACGGGGCATTTTATCCCAAGAGATTCGTGATTTTCTTCCTGATTATAAAAGAACACAACGCCATAACCCATTTCCTTCAGCAAAAGCGCAAGCAGTTCTGATTTTTCCCCGCATACCCCTTTCTGGTCATAAAGCACTTCATATGGATATCTTGAATAAGCTACTTTGTTTCCATCTGGAAGATCCAATGTTTTTTCAGATTCTCCAAACTCAATATTCTGAACAATGCTTATAGCAATTCTTACTTGGTCTTCCTTGCTCTCTGCGATGTTTTGGATGGCTATTAACAATGGAAGAATATGCTGTTTTTGTTCCTGGTTATTTATGCTTCTAAGCTTAAAATCAGATCTCAATGGCCTCTCGCCTGTTTGATAATTTATTGATTTTGGAAGGCTTGACACATAGTTGGACAGTCCTTTGTAAACAAAAAAACTGAGGCTCTTCTGCTCTCCCCTCAGTATATACTTAAGGTTTACTTCTTCCACCCCTGTTTGATATTTTGAAATGCAATTATCTCCTGACTTTGTCATGCCATCAGGACATCCGCATACTGCGGCATTTTCCACCAAAACTCCTTCCGAACAATAATAAGGCTTGTTTAAATTGCAGGTATCATAAAAACTTCCGTCTCCGCAGGTTGCAATTGGCTCTTTATTATCGAATATCGCAGACACATAATTCCATACGAATATAAAAAGAAATACAAAAATTATTGCGATTAAGAGGGATATTATTATTTTATATTTGGTTTCTTGGGCATACTTGTCCAGCATCCACCATTTATTGCTATCCTTGTCACTCTTAGCCATTAAAATATATTAGCAAAAAGAATTATAAAAAGTTACCTATTCCAAACAGATACCTTGCTTCCGGAGATTTATTAATCCATGCAAACCCGGTTTATTCAAGATATATCCCTGGCTTGCCGGGCTTTGCCTTTGAGGATTTTTTATCGGGATCATACTTGTTTTTGTCATTTACTGCAAAAACCTCAACCTTTAATCCGGTTCTCTTCTCAATTTCATTAGAATTATTATTATAAACATTTTTTTCATTAGGCACAGCATAAAGATACAGTTTACCGGCCTCTTTTCCCTTATCCTTTATTATCCTGACAACATTGTTAATATCATTAATAACCTTCTCAACAATTTCCTCTTCCTTCTCAAACTCCAGATTAATCTTAGATTCATCAGCTTCGGGCCACTCCGCAATGCTTATAAAATTCTTGTTGCCAAGTTTTGCCCATAATTCTTCTGTAATAAATGGGCAATAGGGATGCAAAAGCTTCAAAAAGGATTCTGCAATGGATCTATCTATTTCTGTTTCGGAAATATGCTGAAACAGCTTCCTTATTTTAATAACAGCCAAGTTATGCTTAAAATTCCCTATATCTTTTGTTACTTCTTTAATTGTTTTTTGGAGATAACTTTCAACCCTCTCATCTTTTTTTCTAAATTTCAGTCTGGAAAAATATCCGTAAATCTGGTTAAGAAATTTATGATTTCCGATAACAACTTTTTCATCCCAATTTGTATCTTTATCGGCAGAAGCAAAAGAAACCAAAGTAATTCTTAAAGTATCTGCGCCATATTTTTTTATTGTTTCTAAGGGCTCGATTATATTTCCTCTGCTTTTGCTCATTTTTTCACCATCACTTCCATGAACAATTCCTTGAGTAAAATATCTTAAGGCAGGCTCATCAAAATTAATAATTCCTAATTTATTCAAAAACTTCGTATAAAATCTAATGTATATCAAATGAGCGGTTATATGCTCCGGTCCTCCGATATATTGGTCTATTGGCGTCCAATAATTTGCCTTTTTGCTGTCAAAAATCTTTTTATTGTTTTTAGGGTCAGTATATCTTAAATAATACCAAGAGGAATTAACAAAAGTATCCATTGTGTCTGTTTCTCTTCTGGCATTGCTCTTGCATTTTGGGCACTTCGCATTCACAAAATCTTCATTGGTTTCCAGGGGATTGCCCCTGCCAAATTTGACTTTTTCAGGCAGCAAAACAGGAATCTCTTTTTCGGGTACAGGAACAATTCCGCATTTGTCGCAATACACTATTGGTATAGGCGTTCCCCAATACCTTTGTCTTGAAATAAGCCAGTCTCTCAGTTTGTATTGCACCATTTTCTTTCCCATTTTCTTTTTTATCAAATATTTAATTATTTTTTCAGTTGCTTCTTTGCTTTTCAAATCAGTAAACATTCCAGAATTTAGTGTTATTCCCTCCCCTTCATATGCCTCTGCAATCTTCTCTGTATCTTCGGGCATTTCATAATTCTCTGGTTTTATCACAACTTTTATTGGCAGGTTGTATTTCTTTGCAAATTCAAAATCTCTTTGATCATGTCCTGGAACAGCCATAACCATTCCGCTTCCATAATCGGCAACAACAAAATTTCCCGCATATATCGGCACTTTCTCTCCTGTCATCGGATTTTTTGCATAGCTTCCTGTAAACACTCCTTCTTTTTCCACCGTGTCCCTTTCTTTTTCGCTAACAGACTTTATTTTTTTCAAAAACTGTTCAACTTCTTTTTTCTGCCTGTCTGTAACCATCTCCATAAGCCTTGAATGCTGCGCGCTCATAACCATAAAAGTAACTCCAAAAATAGTGTCTGGCCTTGTCGTAAATATCGGCCATTTTTCATTATTTATCTCAAAGAGAATTTCCGTGCCATAGCTCTTTCCTATCCAATTCCTCTGTAATTTCTTTGCATTTTCAGGCCAGTCTATTTTTTCCAATCCCAAAAGTAATTCTTCTGCATAGGAAGTTGTCCTGAAAAACCACTGCTCAAGATGCCTTATTTCAACAGCGGCATCATTATGTCTCCAGCACTTTCCATTTTCAACCTGTTCATTGGCAAGCACCGTATCACATTTCCTGCAATAGTTAACAGGAGCCTTTTTCCTATATGCCATCCCGTTTTTTAACATTTGCAAGAATATCCATTGATCCCATCTATAATAATCCGGATCAGAAGTCCTCAAGGATCTGTTCCAATCATAACTCCAGCCCATTGCCCTTTGCTGGAGAGCAAAATTCCTTATAGCTCTATCAGTATAAATTTTTGGATGTTCTTTGTTTTTTATAGCTGCATTTTCTGCAGGAAGCCCAAAAGAATCATAGCCAATTGGATAAAGGACATTAAAACCCTGAAGTCTTTTAAATCTTGAAAAGATATCTCCTAAAGAAAAAACAAAGGCATGTCCCATGTGCAACCCTTCTCCAGAAGGATATGGAAACATATCAAGGACATAAAACTTCTTTTTTCTTTTATCCTCTTTAACTCTAAAAATCTTTTTCTTTTCCCATTGCTTTTGCCATTTCTCTTCTATTTTTTTGAAATCATAGCCTGTTTTTTTCATATTCTTTTTCATATATTCAACTACCCGTCATCTTAAAAGTTGCCAGCAACTTTTAAATATTGCCCTTGGCTCAAAAAGATATGGGAAAAATAATTGCCTATTTATCTAGCGGGATAATATCCACTAATTCAGAGGAAGCCCGCTCTCTGTATGATAAAAGCTTCTTTGGGGAACCAACAGGAGAAAAGGTGCAATATTCTTTCACAGAGGCCTTATATTTGTTGGAAAAAGGAAAAATTGAGATATATGCAAAAAATAAAAAATTGTCTGAGGGAAATTTATTGGAAAAATTAAGAAAAATTGACAGAAAAATCGGGGTAAAATACCCGGTTTTCAGGGATTTGAGGGAAAAGGGATATATTGTAAAAACTGCCCTGAAATTCGGAGCAGAGTTTAGGGTATATGAAAGGGGAAGTTCTCCGAAAAAATCCCATGCAAAATGGATAGTATTCACGGATTCTGAATCCCAAAAACTTAAGTGGCACGAGTTTGCCGCAAAAAACAGAGTTGCTCATTCCACAAAAAAGAAATTGCTGCTTGCAATTGTAGACGATGAAAATGATGTGGCTTATTATGAAGTAAACTGGATAAAAACCTGATAAAAAATTTTAATTGTTAAAGCCCTGATTTTTTCCCGTGAATTTTCTTAATTAACCATTCTCTTATCTTTTCTGCCCCATCCTTTGATACTGCGGGGATATGCCCTTCTGCGCCTGTTCCAGCTCCGCCAAAGCCGCTTCTATTGGAAACAGCAGAATATCCTGCTGTTTGTATGTTTAATGTTGAAAATCCAAATATCCTTGCCAAAATCCCTCGATGAATGTCCACATTTTGAATTCTCTCATAAGGGATGCTCTTGTAATCCTTGAAAATAATTCCTTTTTCTATCTTGATTTCATGATGTGTAAATTCATATTTCCAGAAATGATAGGATAATTGGGCGTATATTTCCCCTGCAAACATCAATAAAAGCAAACCAATCACGACTATTGTTAATTGCAGTGAGAAATTATCTATTCGTAAAGAGAAAAAATAGACAACTATCATTATAAAAAGAAGTGTCGAATAAGCCCTGAATCTAAACAGCCATTTTGCTCCAGAATGTAATTTTTCCATTATGCCAT
The DNA here is from genome assembly GCA_964362025.1 of Candidatus Woesearchaeota archaeon. Taxonomy (GTDB): domain Archaea; phylum Nanobdellota; class Nanobdellia; order Pacearchaeales; family GW2011-AR1; genus JAGVNG01. The sequence goes on along the minus strand of CAYICW010000025.1, from coordinate 1,273 downwards.
TAAATCTTGCTGATTTAAAAACTTCTCTATAACAAGAAAATTTATAATCTTTCTCTTTCTTTCTAAATTATGCCTGTAGAAAATGCTCTTGAGATGAAAGAAAAAATTCTTTCCATATTAAAAAGAAGGGGTCCAAGTCTGCCAGTGCATGTGTCCAAGGAAACAGGATTAAGCATCCTCTTTGCCTCTGCATTTCTCTCGGAATTAGTTGCTGACAAAAAGATAAGATATTCTGATATGAAAGTGGGAAGCTCTCCTTTGTATTACATAAATGAGCATGGGCCTTTGCTTGAAAAATTCGGACAATATTTGAAAAGCAAGGAGAAAGATGCCTTTAATTTATTAAAAGAGAATAAATTCATAAGAGATAGAGATCAGTCTCCTCAAATAAGAGTTGCATTAAGATCAATTAGGGATTTTGCAGTTCCTTTTAATAGAAATGGAGAGATAATATGGAGATATTATATCATACCAGAAGCAGAACTTGCTCCAGATGTCATTAAGCTTCCAATAAAAGAAGAGCCTATTGTCCCTAAAATTCAGATAATAAAAGAGGAAGAAAAACCAGTTGAAATTAAGCTGGAAAAACCCGCCGGGATAAAAATAGAAAAGACAAAAGAAAGCAAAAAAGAACATCAAAAAGAACTGAACATCTTTGAAAAACAAAAGAAAGCAAGTGCCAAGAAGACAGCCAAGAAGAAAAAATTGAAAATCGACGATAATTTCTTCAACAAGGTAAAGGAATGGGTCCTGAACAATTCGATGGAAATTATAGACATACAAAACTTCAACAAGAATGAATTGCATTTAAAAATCAAGAAAGACGGAAAAGAGCATCTTCTGGTGGCTTACAATAAAAAAAGGGTAACAGATTCCGATTTGATTAAGGCTAACAGAAAGGCAAAAGATTTAGGTTTGGGGTATGCCATTCTCAGTTTTGGGGAGTTGCAGAAAAGAATCAGCGACTTGATAGACGCTGCCAAGAATCTTTCTGATATAAAAAAGATGGAATGAAAGAGAATTTGGTCGCTGGAATTGCTTGCCAGCAGGAGGTTTTCAATGACAAACTTTAAAAATTAACTTATACCCCAATAAATATGGGAAAAATCAAATCAAAGCTTATAAAGAAAACAGCAAAAACTCTCATCAAAAAGGGCATTACCTTTAATGAAGGTTTTAGAGACAATAAGCAAATACTTGGAAATACGATGCCAAGCAAAAAATTAAGAAACCAGATGGCTGGATATTTATCAAGGCTGAAAAAGCAGGAAAA
>CAYICW010000024.1:0-6432 GCA_964362025.1 Candidatus Woesearchaeota archaeon | reverse complement strand
GCAGGAATCGAACCTGCGAACCCCGAAGGGCATGGATCTTTGCCTTTATCGGCGAAGCACATCTTTAGGAGATGTCATCGTAGAAGAACATTAATGTTCTTCCCGTTAGCAATCCATTGCAATACCACTATGCGAACTGGGCTTAATTTTTTTACTGTATAAATCTTTATAAACCATTTGCTTTAAATAAAATTATGGTTGAACAAGTAATAGATATCTCTCAGGAAAAGGCGGAAAAAGCCCGCCAAACAAGAGATTCTTTTCACAAAATAAAGAAGGATTTGCAGTCTATAATTGAAAAATACAGTGAAGAAATAAAAGGCATGAAAAAATCAATAGAGCAGGCCAGACCAATTATTGAGGGATGCGATTCTTCCATGATATGCACTGCCTGTGATATTTATAGCATGGAATTAAAAGGAGATGTTGAAAAACAGGGTGCTATTAATCAAAAGTACTCCTGTATAGCCTGCGGCGGCGAAAGTTATTCTTTCTTCTTGAACAAATAATCCTCCTGTTATTCTTTGCAGAAAAAAGAGATTTCTGCACAAAAATTAATCTTAAGAAAAAAAGAAATAGCGGAGGCAGGATTTGAACCATGCGATCTCAGGGTTATGGGCCCTGCGGGGACTCCGAGCTCCCCCACTCCGCTATAATAAGAAGTAATTTATTCTGCTTTTAAAACTTCCTCCTATAAAAATCAAACCATTTTCAAGAAGTTAGAAATGCTTAAAAACGACTTTGTTTTATTTTAGCTTATGCCTGAATTAATTCTTGGAATAGATGATGCTGGAAGAGGGCCTGTTATCGGGCCGATGGTTCTTGCCGGATGCTTGGTTAATGAGGCGATGGAAAAAGAATTCAAAAAGCTCGGGGTTAAGGATAGTAAACAGTTGACTCCCAAGCGACGAGCTTTTTTGGCAGATGTCATAAGGGAGAAGGCAGAAAATTTTGAAGTAGTGATTGTTTATCCTGATGAAATTGAAAGCAATAATATCAGTGGAACAAATCTCAATGAGGTTGAGGCAATAGCCTGCGCAGAGATAATAAACCGGATAAACGCGACACATAAAGCAGATGTCGCGAAAATAAAGGTTGTTCTAGATTGCCCATCCACAGGGATAAACAAGTGGAGGAATTTTTTACAAACAAAAATAGAAGACCTTTCAAATCTGGAAGTTGTCTGCGAGCACAAGGCGGACATAAATCACATTGCGGTATCGGCAGCATCAATAATCGCAAAGGATGTAAGGGAAAAGGAAATGAGCATACTGAAGGAAAAATACGGCTCTGAAATCGGTTCTGGTTATGCCTCTGACCCCTATACAATTAAATTCCTTGAAAAACATGCCCATAAATACAAGGATGACGGCCTGTTCAGGAAAACCTGGGCTACATGGAAAAATGCCTCTGCAAAGTTAGAGCAGGCAAAAATAGCATAAGGCTCTTTTTATCAATATTTATTCCTAAATATTTAAATATAGAAGGTTTGATACGAGATATATGGTAAAATTCCCGAAAAATACAAAAAATTTATTGCTCAAATTATTGCTCAAATCCTTCTTAGCCTTATCTATTTATGCAGGATCTTCCATAATTTTAAATTCTCTTACAACTAATTTTCCAGGTAAAAAAATAAACTATGAACAAGCGTGGGAAATAATACAATCCCAACAGCAGAAATTTTATCTAAAAAACAAAAAAATTAATTTTGTTCCGCTTGAAGGCAATCCCATTAAGGATAACCTTCTTATGGGATTAACATATTCTTCAGGCAATCAATTTTATATTCTAACAGATAGGGATTTTATTTATAAAAGGACGTTATTGCATGAAATAGGGCATGTTATTTTGAATACCCCTTCAAGTGATACCATAAGTTTAGAGAGCATATTAAATGATATTAATGAGGAAGATAATGGAAATGCCCTGGATGAAACCGAATATTCACTTTCTCCATCAGAATTTTTTTGCAATCTCTATTCTCTTATAAATTAAAAAAATTTAACCCAGGAATTTGCCACAGAATTCTTTAAAAATGCCATTTAATTCTTCCTTATCAGGTGTCTTATAGTTACAATGGTTTATATAAAAAAATTAGTGATGCATGGCTTCAAGAGTTTTCCAAGGAAAACAGAAATTCCATTTACAGAGGGAATAAATGTCATTGTCGGCCCAAATGGCTCGGGAAAAAGCAATGTCTCTGATGCATTATGCTTTGTTCTTGGAAGATTAAGCTCAAAGTCAATGAGGGCGGCCAAAGCAGGCAATCTTATTTTCTTCGGGACAAAAGAAGCTTCTCCAGCAAAGGAAGCAATGGTTGAGGTGGTTTTTGACAACTCAGATAAGGGCTTTTCTGAAAGCTCCAATGAAGTGTCAATAAAAAGAATAGTAAGAAAAAACGGGCAAAGCATATACAAGCTGAATAATGAAGTAAAGACAAGGCAGGAAATATTGTTTCTTCTCGCGCAGGCGGGAATAGACCCCAATGGATTCAACATAATTCTGCAGGGGGAAATACAGAATTTTGTGAGAATGCATAATGAGGACAGGAGAAAGATAATAGAGGAGGTTTCGGGAATATCCGTATATGAGTCCAGAAAGGCGAAGTCCCTGCACGAACTTGAAAAAACAGAGGAAAAATTGAAGGAAGTTCTTGCAATTCTTAGGGAAAGGACATCTTATCTGAATAACCTTGAAAAGGAAAGGCAGCAGGCGCTGAGATTCAAAAAGCTCGAAGCAGATGTGAAAAAATTCAAGGCAAGCATAATACACTTTGATTTGACAAAGAGAAAAAAAGAGCTAGAGCGCATAAATGAGGAAATCTCAAGCAGAAACAAGGAAATAGAAAAAGTAAAGAAAGAGATAATGGAACTTGAAACAGCTATAAGAAACTTTGAATCTAAGATTGCGGATATTAACTCAACCATCCAGAAGACAACAGGAGTTCAGCAGGAGAGCCTAAACCAGGAAATCGCGAATATCAGAGCAGAGCTTGCTGGAATGGGAGTGAGGCTTGAAAACTTTCAGTCCAAAATATCATTAATTCTGAAGCAGAAGCAAGAGCTGAAGAGTTCAATGGATGAAAACGAGTCCTCGATAAAAGACCTTGCAGGTGCATCTCCAAAAACCAAGAAGGAAAAAGATATTGCAGCCAAGAAAAAAGAGCTTGAAAAACTTGAGGAGGAAAGGAAAAAATTCTACACAATAAAATCAGAATTAAAATCAATAAGGGAAAGAATAGAAGACAAAAAAAGCCTTTTTCAGACTAATGCAAATGAATCTTCATTGTTGGCAAGGCAGATGGAATTTTCTTATCATGAGCTTTTTGACAAAAATACAGACTCTATGAAGCTCGAAAACCTTAGGTTTTCGATTGTCAATAAAAAAAGGCTTCTTGAGGAGCTGGCAAAAAAGGAAATTGAGCTTGAAAAGATTTCCTATTCAAACGAAAAGGAGATTGAAAAAAGCAATAATCTTATGGAAAAGATTTCAAAGATGGATGTGTGTCCTGTATGCAAGAACAAAATAACAAAAGATCATATGGAGCATATACACCAGGAGATATTCCCGCGAGTTGAAAAATTAAAGAAGGAAATCGCGGAGTCTGACAAGGAACTCTCAGGGATATATAACAAAAGAGAAGTCTTGACAAAAGACATTGAGCAAATAACTCTTGAAGTTTCTAAGAGAGAGGCAGATGTAATAAAGACTTTGGGAATAGAGGAAAAAAAGAATGCCATAAAAAATATGCAGGCAAAATTAGACAGCCTCAAGGGAGAAATCTCAGAGCTTGAGAGCATAAAAAAAAGGCTTGAAAAAAGCGTTGATGACTATGCAAATATTGAACAAAAATATGAGACTGTGAGAGTGGAAGTTCAGGAGATCTCCATGAGAAGCGAGGAAAATATAAGCTCAGAGATATCATTCAAGAAAAGGGAGCTTGAGCGCGCAAAAATCGCATTAAAGCAGATGGCAAGGGATGAAGAAGACTTGAATAGCGAGATAAGTGAATTAAAAGAGGATATTGAGAACAATCAGGATATTCTGGAGAAGAAGAGAGCGCAGGAGGAGGAATTAACCAGAAAATTCCAGAAATTAATTGCTGATAGGGATAACTTGAACAAGAGAATACGCGAGAGTGAAATTCAAATCTCGTCAAAACAAAACACCATCCAGAATATTGAACAGACTATGAATAATTTCAAGATAGAAAAGGCAAAGACAGATGCAGGGATAGAGAACTTTAGTATAGAAATGCTGGCTTATGATGGGATTGAGATAATTAGAACAAGTCGCGAGGTTCTTACCGAAAGGCTTTCAAAAACAGAAGAGATGGCAACTCAGATAGGAACAGTCAACATGCGCGCGCTGGAAGTGTATGATTCTGTAAAAAAAGAATATGATTCTGTAAGGGAAAAAACAGAGATAATCTCAAAAGAGAAAGAGGGCATAATGAAAATAATACAGGAAATAGACATCAAGAAGAAAAAAACATTCTTGAAGACGCTAAATTCCCTAAACGAAACATTTGCAAGAAACTTTTCACAGGTAAGCCAAAAAGGACAGGTATCCCTGGAATTGGAAAATCCAAAGGAGCCTTTTGAGGCAGGTGTCGGCATTATGGTAAAGACAGGACATGGAAAATACCTGGATGTTACTTCCCTGTCAGGCGGAGAGCAGACCCTGGTTGCGATATCCCTCATCTTTGCAATTCAGGAACTTAATCCATATTGCTTTTACATATTGGATGAGATAGACGCCGCATTGGACAAGAGAAACTCAGAAAGGCTTGCAGGGCTTCTTAACAGATACATGACAAAGGGGCAATATATTGTGATAAGCCATAATGACGAGATAATCTCGAATGCAACTAATATTTACGGCGTAAGCATGCAAGACGGAATTAGCAAAGTACTTAGTTTGAAGATATAGGCATAAACTTCGTCCAGGCTTGGCCGTCGTATGCAGGATGGAATCAGCAAGATTATCAGTTTGAAATTGTAATTTTCTTTGTGAGTAAATAGTTCACATCGCATGCAGGATGGAATATCTAAAATTATTAGTTTAAAAGTTTGATGTTAATATATTTAAATTCTTGATGATTAGTTATTATAGCAATTAGAATATGGATAAAGTTCAGCTTTTAAAAAGTCTGAAACAGGAAGGGTTTTCAAAAAGTATCATAGATGCTTTCTCAAAAGTAAAAAGAGAAAATTTTATTACTGAAAATATGAAATCTAAGGCATATGAAGACACGGCTCTTCCAATAGGAGAAGGACAGACAATTTCCCAGCCGTATACAACTGCAACAATGCTTTCTTTGTTGAGTTTAAAAAAAAGCCAAAGGGTTCTTGAAATAGGCTCTGGTTGCGGTTATGTTCTTGCACTTATGTCTAAAATTGTTGGAAATAAGGGAAAAATTTTTGGAGTGGAAATTATAAAAAGCCTCACAGATAAATCAAAAATAAATCTTCAAAATTACAAAAATATAATCATTTATAATAAAAACGGTGCTGCAGGTCTTAAAGAAGAGGCGCTATTTGACAGAATAATTATAAGTGCTGCATGTGAGGAAATACCTGCAGTATTAACAGAACAACTGGAAGAAGGCGGGATAATTGTTGCTCCCGTCGGCTCTCAATATGAACAAACGTTAACATCTTTCCAGAAAGTTAAGGGCGAATTAGAAATTCGCGAAGAAATTCCAGGATTTATCTTTGTGCCGTTTGTTTAACAGAAAGATTTATATACATACAAATATTACATGTATTACATGGATGATGCAATAATATCTGTGCGAGTAAATAAAGAGCTCAAGGAAAAGATGAAGATGCAGGAAGAAATTAATTGGAGTGCTGTTCTAAGAAGAGCCATAATTGAAAGTTTGCAAAACAAAGAAAAAATTGATTTGGAAAAAAGAATGAGAGCTTCAGAGGGAATAGATAAAATAAGAAAATCAGGAATTTTTAACGGTGGAAAAGAAGGCACCAGAATAATAAGAGAATGGAGAGACAAAAGAAGGTAATAGATGCTTCGGTTGTCTTTAAATGGTTTGATGAAGAAAAAGATTCTGATAAGGCACTTAGAATAAAGGAAAATTTATTGAAAGGAGATTTGATATTAATTGTTCCGGATTTAATTATTCTGGAAGTGTTAAATGCATTACGTTATAAGAAAAAAAATGAAAAGGAATTAAATAAGGCTTCTCAATATCTTTTTGATGTGGGATTTAAAATTGAACTTTTAAATATGGATATAATATCAAAAGCAATAGAAAATTCTGTAAGGTATAGCATAACAATTTATGATGCTTTATATGTTGCACTTGCTCAGATTTACGGGGCTGTTTTAATCACAGCTGATGAAAAATTATATAAAATACCCAATGTGATTGCCTTGGAAAAAATTTAATTTTGTGCCGTTTGTTTC
>CAYICW010000023.1:3469-6491 GCA_964362025.1 Candidatus Woesearchaeota archaeon | reverse complement strand
ACAAGGCTCCGTAGCTCAGTCTGGTAGAGCACTGGACTCTTAACGCAGGACTTAGGTTCTGTACCTCTTTGTACAAACGAGGAGATATCCAGGTGTCGTGGGTTCAAATCCCATCGGGGCCATAGGCATTTGTGGGAAAAAGATTTAAAATTAGTTAATTACTATTATTATTAATGGGCTATAGATTAACTCCAATAGTAAGCGAAATAGTTTCTATATTACAAAAACATAATCTTGAAATAAAAAGAATTAAAGGAGACCACATAATTATAAACAGAAAAGAGAATTTTCCTTCCTTAAAAAGACCAATTGTTTTAGTAAATGAAAAAAGATTAAGTAATGCTGTAAGATTAAATTTGCTGAAAGAATGTGAAGAGGTCGGGATAAAAAGAGGGGAATTTGAGGGTATATTTTAAAAAGACTTAAATAGATTAAATGTTTAACTTAAAATATGAGGAACAAAATAGAAATAGATATTATTATAACCCCTGAAGGAAGTGGGAAAAATAAAGTTTATAGCATAAGCTCTATACAATTTCCTAATATAGTTACACAGGGAGATACTATAGAAAAGGCAAAAGCTAGATTAAAGGAAGCATTAGAGTTATATTTTGAAGAAGCACCAAAAGAAAAAGAAATCCTAATAAAGATTAAGAAAGAGGATAGTCCCCCATTAATTTCTAGGATGTTCTTATAATTGCCCTACACCCCGCTGTAGTCAGTTTGGTGGGGTTGTTTTTGGCCTATTTATTAGAAAAGATAACACTTTAGTTCCAAGGCCATCGGGGCCATTTATTAGGCAGAATCAAATCTTATGCTGGAATTGACCATTCTTTCGTAAAACTTTAAATCCGGTGTTGCATCTTTTGCTTCAAAAAGAACAAGTTCAAGCCCTTTCCAGAACAAGAACCATCCGCCAGGTTCCAGAAGAATGACAAAGAAACTTGTTAAAATGCTCTCCTGTCTGAACTTGAATAACAAAAAAGTTGCGGCGAACATTAGGATTATTCCTGCCACGGTAAAGAAAATGCCTTTCTTAATCACCTTCTTTTTTTTCTTTTTCATAATTTCATAATATTTTGAGAAATATTTCTTCAGCCTGTTATTTATTGTTGTCTCTTCCCCTAAATTTCTCTTTTCTTTCTCAATCATGATTACGAAATTTATCCTCTCTGAGTTTTTTGACATGACGGCTCTTTCAGCTTCAACCAGAAAATCCTGCGAAAATCCCCTTACAGAATCAGGTCTTGGGTCAAAATCAGAGAAAATATCATCATAGGTGTCTATTGCAACTCTTACCTCTGAAACTTCCTCATGGATATCCTGTTTTTTTTCGTATTCCATATAATTAATGGTTTTCTGTGTTTAAAAAATTAATTAAAGGGCTATTTATTGTTATTTTTTATGGCACTGAAGTTCTGCCCTAAATGCGGGAATCTGCTTATTCCGAGAAGAGAAGGAGAAAAGTTTTTTACAGAGTGTGAAAAATGCGGATTTTCCAAAGAAGTCAAGGGACTGAAGATAAAGGAAAAGTTCGAGCCAAAGAAGAAGATAGGACGAGGAGTGGCAAAAGAGGGAAATCCCATGGCTACATATTTAAATAAATGTTCAAAGTGCGGCTATGACAAGGCGCAGATAATTGATATGGGAATCTTCTACTCCGATGAGGATAATTTGATTTTACTGAAATGCGGCAAATGCGGGCATAGCGAGAGAATAGGAAGAAAAACTAGCTGAAAATAATTGTTATCTACACGCCTCCAGGTTTACCTGTACTGCCTCCATGTATTTCCACATTTCGTGCATTTGAAGAATTTTGTCTCGGCTTCGTCTCCTGCACGCGTTTGAACTGTCCAGAAGTAGGACTTCTCATTTCCGCATTCCCTGCATTTTTCCTCTACTATCGGCAATGTTTCTGTATCCCTTGAAGAAACGACCACAACCCCAATTTTTTTTGAAGTCTTTTCAGATGTTGTTAGCTTGATTTTCTCCTTTGATGAATAATTGCATCTTGGACAGCCCGCATTTTTCTTTTTCTTTATTAATACTGCTCCGCATCTTGGACAAAATTCCATTTTTAATTTAGGTTTTATAGACTTTGTGTTTAAATAGTTTCCTTTTTATAATAATCTTTGCTAATTTTCATTGCATAACCCTCTTTCTGACTCTGGGTTGCGCCCATCGTAAAATATTAGTTTTACCCATCCCAAAAGAGGAGCTAATCTGAACCCGGCTTTTCCAATAATCTGGTCGGAGCTTATTCTTTTTTCAATGCTCAATTGGCCATTATTATTGTCTCCCATGGTTGAAAAGAAATATTTATTGTCTTCTATGCTTATGTTTATTATTCTGTGTATTATTGGATTTCTCTGTCCTGCTTCAAACACAATGATATCTCCTGCTTTTAATTTCTCCGGCTTTGTTCCTGTAATAAGGAGTATATCTCCCTTATTGAAACCGTTTTTGAATGAAAAGGCCTTGAAGTCCAAATCATTTATTATATATTGCGCGTATTTGCCCTCATGTCTTGTCCACCAAGAATTAAAATCAGAGGCCATATCTCCCTTGTGATACATGCTGCATGATTCAACAATTGCCAATGGCAAGGATGTTCCTGTTACTAGGTTAAGAACAGGAAAGAAAATAAGTTTTATGAATAAAAATAAGAAAATAACCGAGAATATCCAGCCTTTTATGCTGTCATCTTTCCAAAGAAGAAACCAGAATTTTTTCCAGAATTTTTTCAAACTCTTTTCCTTCTTTTGAATGTCCATTGAGGAATTACTTGCCAGATGTTTTTAAAATGTTGGATTAGGGCATATAAATTATTTTAAACCCTGATTTCCAATTAATCTTCAGAAGAAATTATTATGGTAAAAAAAGAACTGATGAAGATGGCGATTGTTGCAGGAGCTTCTTATGCTCTTAAATACAAAGAAGAACATCCTAAGGCAGATGAATCAGAAGTAATGGGCAAGGTTACAAAAGACATAAATCAGATAATCAGCAAGTTGGATGAGGA
>CAYICW010000023.1:0-3369 GCA_964362025.1 Candidatus Woesearchaeota archaeon | reverse complement strand
CGAAATATTTAAATAGTGTATATTTATAGTGTATACGAGAGGTATATACCTATTCAACCTCTTTCCCTCGAATGACGTCACAACGGCGTTCGTTATAAGGGAAACGAGTTAACCTCTTTCAACCCGGCCGTATCTTAGGATACGGCTACATATTCAATAATAAAATGAATTACAGGCCAAATGTTCAAGAAAGAAGATATGGGGAAGTGTCGGAACAAAGAAATTATTCTATTCAAACATTTTCAAGAATGTATGAAATGGCTATGAGATTTTCCCAAGGGGGAAGTCATCTTGGCGATTATAGCAAGGAGATATTGGAAGAGCCTTCAAAACATTATGAAGGTAAAGTGCCAAAAAAACAACCTGACACTGGTTCAAATTATAAATTTTTAAACAAATTTTCAATCAACTAAAATGACAGATATATTTAACAGCACAATACTCTGCAATCATTGCCAGGCAAAAATGGAAAAGCTGAATATAGCGAAGAATGGATTTATTCTAAGAGCAATGATATGTCCAAAATGCAAGGATAAGATCATTCATCCTGTAGACGAGGAAGAGTACAACAAATTTATAAATTTGAGGAACAAAGAATTTCATGTAAAAATGAGACTTGTTGGAAACAGCTATGCTGTTTCTATACCCATGGAAATAGTTTCATTTATAAGAGAACAAGAGAAGATAATGGATGATATGGTAAGACTTTGCTTTGAAGAGTCGGGAAGACTTTCACTTAATTTTAATAATTTAGTTGAAAGAAACAGAAATGTGGAGATAAAGAAAGAAAAATGACCAATAAACAAATTCAGCTGAAGGTTGTAGAGGCATTGCAGGATGATGCATACAAAGGAATTGCGAGAATAGATACTGAAACAATGAAAGATCTTGAGATAAGAAGAGGAGATATAATAATCATAAAAGGAAATCGGGAGACTGTTGCAATTGCAGACAGGGCATATCCTGCAGATGTTGGAGAGAGAATAATTAGAATAGACGGAATATTAAGAAGAAACGCGAAAGCGGCAATAGGAGAAATGGTGACTATCACGAAGGCAGAAGTCAAGGAAGCAAAAAAAGTGACAATCGCGCCTGCGCAAAAAGGAATAATGGTTCAGGCAGAGCCTGAAAGCCTTAGAAAAGGACTTTTGGCAAGAGCTGTTATGAAAGGAGATGTTGTTGTATTGGGAGGTGTGCAGAGAAGAAGAGACCTGATTTCAGATGAGTTTGGAGATTTGAATGATATTTTTGGAAATCTTGGGGACATATTTGAAGGAATGAATATGGGACATTTCGGAGGAATCACACAGATAAAATTTGTTGTTGTCTCTACAAATCCAAATCAACCGGTTTATATAAGTGAAAACACAGACCTTGTTCTGAATTCCAAGGCAGTTGAAATAAGCGATGAAAAAATTCCAGAGATAACATATGAGGATATAGGAGGACTTTCAGAGGAAATAAAAAAGATAAGGGAAATGGTGGAAATTCCTCTTAAAAGGCCTGAGATTTTTGAAAGGCTTGGGATAGAGCCTCCAAAGGGAGTTTTATTGCATGGTCCGCCTGGAACAGGAAAGACATTATTGGCCAAGGCTGTTGCCAATGAAACAGATGCAAATTTCATTTTGCTTAATGGTCCTGAAATTATGAGCAAGTTTTACGGGGAAAGCGAGAAAAAAATAAGGGACATATTCGAGGAAGCTGAGAAGACAGCGCCTGCGATTATATTTATTGACGAACTTGACGCGATAGCTCCAAAGAGAGAAGAAGTAACTGGGGAAGTTGAGAGAAGAGTTGTTTCCCAGATTTTAACACTGATGGACGGACTGAAATCAAGGGGGAAGGTAATAGTCATAGGAGCAACAAACAGAATAAATGCAATCGATCCTGCATTGCGAAGACCTGGAAGATTTGACAGGGAAATAGAAATAAATGTGCCGGATAAGGAAGGGCGATTGAATATACTTAAAATTCATACAAGAGGAATGCCTTTGACAAGAGATGTCAAGCTTGAGGAATTGGCTTCTATCACACATGGATTTGTGGGAGCTGATTTGGAAGCGCTTGCAAAAGAGGCCGCAATTAATGTTCTTAGAAAAGTTTTGCCAGACATGAAAGTAGAAGGAGAAGAGCCAATGTCCCAAAAATTCCTGGAGAAGCTGATTATTCATCATCAGGACTTTGTGGATGCGCTAAAGGTTGTAAGGCCTTCTGCAATGAGGGAGATTTTTGTTGAGACCCCAAATGTTTCATGGGCAGATGTTGGAGGATTGGACAAAGTTAAGGAAGAGCTTAGAGAAGCTGTTGAATGGCCCTTGAAATATAAAGAAAGTTATGAGAGAATGGGAATAAGGCCTTCAAAAGGAATTTTATTATACGGACCTCCTGGAACAGGCAAGACACTTCTCGCCAAAGCGGTCGCGAAGGAATCAGAGGCTAATTTCATACAGGTCAAGGGACCTTCCCTGTTGAGCATGTGGGTGGGAAAATCAGAGGAAGGAGTGAGAAAGATTTTCGAGAGAGCCAGGCAGGTTGCCCCTTGCGTCATATTCTTTGATGAATTGGATGCGCTTGCAGGAAAGAGAGGAGTTGAAATGGGCACAAAGGTTACAGAAAGAGTTCTAAATCAGCTTCTTGCCGAAATGGATGGCATAGTTGATATGAAGGATATCCTTGTAATTGCAGCAACAAACAGGCCTGATATTCTTGATCCTGCCATTTTGAGGCCTGGAAGATTTGACAAGATTCTTCTGGTAAATGCGCCGGAGAAGGAAGGAGTAACTATGATTCTTAAGATACACACCAAAAATATGCCATTGGGAGACGGAAAGAAATTATATGAAGAAAAGGAGAGGGAAAAAATGCTTAATGACGTTGCAAAGAAACTAGAGGGATATACGGGAGCTGACCTGGAGGCGCTGGCAAGAGAAGCTGCCTTGATTGCTCTTAGAGAATCAATGGCTGCCAAAATGGTCACACCTGTCAATTTTGAGGACGCTCTTAGGAAAGTCAAGCCAAGCGTGAACAAGAGTGTGCTGGAAGTTTACAAAAAAGTTGAAGAGAACTTTTTGAAGTCAGCCACAGCATCAATTCCTATGGGTAACAGCTATCTGGGATGATTTTATGGAAAAAACACAAGAAAAACTTTTAATTGAGGGTTGTAAAGAGATGTATGACGATATGCTTAAAATAGCTAAGGAGTGGGAAATAACTTTAATGGATGGCTTGGATAAAGATGAGATTTGGGAATTTGAATAAGAAATTTTTCTATTACCTTTAACCTTTTTCTGCTCTTATATATTTATATAACTATATAGTAGTTACAATATAGTAAGATTTATAAATGGGGGGTTTGTGGAAAAGGGATGG
>CAYICW010000022.1:1344-6500 GCA_964362025.1 Candidatus Woesearchaeota archaeon | reverse complement strand
GTAAATATTTAAACACTTTTTCTTTTACCTTCAGTATGGGACGTGAGGAAGAAATAGTAAGGGAGCGTTTAAAGAAGATAGAAGAATTAAGAAAAAGGGGCATTAATCCATATCCCTACAGTTTTGATAAAAAACAAACTATTTTGGAATGCAGGAAAACCAAATTAAAAGCGAAAGTAAAGACTGCCGGAAGATTGATGAACAAAAAGGAATTCGGAAGCCTTTCTTTTGGGATAATTAGGGACATGACCGGGGAAATCCAGTTAGTTCTTCAAAGTGAAAAAACACCTGAAAAAGAAATGGATTTTTTCAAAAAATATGCTGACTCAGGAGATTTTTTAGGTATTGAGGGAGAGATAATAAAAACAAAGACGGGAGAAATATCCATTCTCATAAAAAAAATTGAAATTCTTTCAAAATCAATCAAACCGCTGCCTTCCCAGTGGCATGGCCTGAAAGATAAGGAAGAAAGATACAGAAAAAGATATCTAGACCTGATTATGAATCCAGAAGTAAAGGAAGTTTTCCTGAAAAGAGAGAAAATAATTGATGCTATAAGGGAATTGCTAAAGAAAAAGGGATTTGTAGAGGTTGATACTCCTTACCTTCAATCTGTTTATGGGGGAGCTGAAGCAAGACCGTTCAAGACGCATCTTAATGCCCTGGACATGGACCTTTTCCTGTCAATATCCCCTGAATTATATCTAAAGAGGCTTGTTGTCGGCGGAATTGACAAAGTTTTCACAATTGCAAGAAATTTCAGGAACGAAGGCATAGACAAATGGCACAATCCTGAATTCACAATGATGGAAATCTATGAAGCTTATTCAGACTACAATAACATGATGGAGCTTTTTGAAGAAATTTACGAATATGTCTGTAAGAAGGTCTTTGGAACAACAAAAATAAAAGTCCAGGGAGAGGATATTGATTTCCGAAGGCCATGGAAGAGAATCACGGTGCTTGACTCAATAAAACAGCATTCCAAAATTGATGCGGGAAAAATGAGCGCGGCGGAACTAAAGAAAATAATTGACAAGGAGAAAATAGAAACAAAAGGAGATTCCTGGGGTTATTATGTCATGGCATTATTTGAACATTATTGCGAGAAAAAAATAATTCAGCCGACATTTATCATTGACCATCCTTCTGAATCAACTCCATTGTGCAAAGCCAAGCGGGGTGACGACAGGCTTATTGAAAGATTCGAGCCGTTCTGCCTCGGCACAGAGCTTGGAAATGCCTATTCTGAATTAAACGACCCTCAAAAGCAAAAATCCCTCTTAAAAGAACAGCAAAAATCCTTGGCAGGCGGAAATGAACAGGCGCATCCATATGACGAGGATTTTGTTAATTCTCTTGAATACGGGCTTCCGCCAACGGGCGGAGTTGGCTTGGGAATTGACCGGATGCTTATCCTTCTGACAGGACAGGAATCAATAAGAGACATAATTCTTTTCCCATTTATGAAGCCGGAGGGGTAAAAATGAAAAATGAGATTAAATAAAGATAGAAAAAACTACACTAAATTAAATATAATTGGAGCATCTTTAATAATCTTATTAATATTATTTGCATGGTCTCCTTGGATTACAAAAAATTATTCCCAAACTTTAGTTTTAGAGAAATTTAATCAGAGATGGTATGGTATCGATGATGGTTGTGGTTCTTTTAATCAAACTACAAGCAGAATAGAACCTGATTTAATTACATTACAAAAAACACTTTTTGGTTATAAAGGGTATATAGAATATTATTGTGGAATGTTAAATATAAATTCGAAACCTGAACAAGACAACATCTTTATTTCTCCTTTAGGCACAATATATGGGTTATAAAAATGGGAATGACCTCTTTACCATTAACACGAGAAATAGTAAGATTTAAATACTATTATTACTGTAATACTTTATGGAGAATGTTAAGACTATCAAAGGCGTAGATGGGGAAACTTGGATTAAATTTAAGGAGCTGGCAGCAAAAAAGAGAATGAGAATGGGTGATTTATTTGGAAGCATTATTAGAGAATATGAGAAGATATCTGATGATTTCTGGGAAGAGATTTTAAGCGGTGAAAGAAGAATATCTGATGAAGAAGCAAAAGAAATGTTAAGAGCTGTTAAAGAATTAAGAAAAGAAAAAGGATTTAGAATATGATTTTAATATTTGATACATCTATATTGATAGAATTAGAGAGGGGAAATTCTGAGATAATAAAAAAAATATCGGAATTAAGAAAAGTTTATCCTGCGCCTGCCAGAATAAGTTTTATTTCATATTTTGAATTTTTATATGGATTAAGAAAAAGATCTGAAAAAAACAGAGATAAGTCTATTAAATTTGTTGAAAGATTTGATATTATCCAAACCTCAAAAGAAACTGCAGAGATTTTAGTAAATCTTAAACAAAACTATGAATTGCCATTGTCTGATTTGTTAATTGCTTCACATGTTCGGGAAATCAAAGGCATTCTTGTAACAAAAGATAATGATTTTAAGGAAATAAAAGAAATTAATAAGGTAATATTATAAAAATAGATAATAATCATGCTTATTCTATAACAAGATAAAATGACAAATTTACCAATGAACAGGCAACAAGCATTAGAATTAGTCAAGAGACACAACACAGAGCCGGCTGACTTAAATCATTATCTTGAAAGCGAGGCTGTGTTGCGTGGATTGGCAGAACATTTCAAGGAAGATGTTGAATACTGGGGGATGTTGGGATTGCTGCATGACATAGATTGGGGCACCGCAAAAGAAAATGTCACGGCACATTTAACTAAGATGCCTGAGATGCTGATGAATGCGGGATTTGACAAGGAATTCATTGAGAATATTTTAAGCCATGGTTATGGATTTGAAGAGCTTCCGCATCTGGCTAATAAAAAAAGAACAGAGAGAATCCATTATGCCCTTGCAGCAGGGGAAACTGTAACAGGACTTGTGCATGCGTATGCATTGATGAGAGGGAAAAAAATAAGTGACATGGATGCAAAAGGCTTGATGAAGAAATTTAAGGACAAGGCTTTCGCTGCAAAGATTCATAGAGAGATAATAAAAGAGATAGAAAAGATAGGCTTAAGCCTTGAAGAATTCTTTGAAATAGCAATACGCGCAATAAAAAAGATAAAGAATGAGGTTGGGTTGGAATAAGATTTAATATTTTTAAGAATGCTTGGATAAATAATCTTCAACACGTTCTTTAAGGAGCATATATCTCTCAAGACTAAGGGCTTTTAATGCAGACTCCACATCTAGCATCTCATGCCTGGATTTTATGCCGGCAAAATGCACTGTCATTCCCTTGGGAAATTGTTTCCTTGTTAAATCAACTTCTTTTCCAGAGAGAAGCATATTCCAATAGTGATAAGGACGCCTGCAATAGAAAATTTCACCCATAAAATAATCCTGAACAATTAAGGCAGTAGGTTTACATTGACCAAAAGCTGGATTTTTGGGAGTCCAGAGACTTGAGGTTTTCGGATGGCAGGTCTTTCTGTCCCATGAATTTTCAAGCGCTTCTTCAAGTTTCTTAAGTTCCATCTGAAATGGTTTTTTTCACGATATAAAAAGGTTTAGGTAGGAGCGGTAGGAGCCATGAAAAATATAAAAACTGCATTTGATATTCTAGTCTGTAAGATGCCAAACAAAAAAAAGAGCACACAAGGCAGAAAAAATCGGGCTTCGGGAGCTAGATTTGAGCTGAAGGTAAGAAGCAGTCTTGAAAAAGACGGCTGGACTATCGCAAAATGGACAAACAATGTTGACTTGGAGCAAAGAAAACTCATAAAAGCAAAAAGAAAATTCAATCCCTTCCTGAAGGTTCTTGGAATGGGAACAGGATTTCCTGACTTCGTCTGCTTCAAAAAAGTGGGAAAATTATATGAAGTAATCGGAGTGGAATCCAAGGCAAATGGGTGGCTTGATAAAGAAGAGAAGGAAAAATGCAAATGGCTTTTGGAGAATAAGATTTTCTCTAAAATTTTAATTGCAAACAAGGCAAAAGAAAGGGGAAAAATTGAATATATTGATTTTGAAGAGAAGTATTAGAGAATAATAAACCTTAAAATTACCTTTAGTCTTAATCCTCTATGAAAATAGTTGTCTTGTTATTAACATTGTTTTTATTATCAATTCTCCTTGTTGCAAATATCTCTGCTGCGTGCAACGAAGGGCAAATTGACATAAACACCGCAACTCTTGACAAGCTTGACCAGCTTTATGGCATTGGCCCGGTCAAGGCTCAGGCTATAATTGACACAAGGCCTTTCAGCTCTGTTGATGATTTGACAAGAGCAAAGGGAATAGGAAATGCAACTTTAAACGGAATAAAAACACAGGGACTGGCTTGTGTGGAGAGTGAGACCAATGTCAATGAAAAGAGTAATGATAAAGAAACTAATAAAACCAAAGAAACCAATGTTAACGTGAATACAAGCCTTCCAGCTGATGTTAATCTTAGCTATAACAATGCGCCTCCTAAATTAGAAATCATATCATTAAATTATCCCGCAAATGACACAAAAGATATAAAAAGCGGGGAAAATTCTGAAATTTTAAGCAAAGACAAAATTGCCATGTATGGTTTTTTTGTTTTTAGTTTGATTATAGGAATACTGTTTATCATAAGGAGAAGAAAAATTTACAAAAATGATTTCGAATAAAAAAGAAGGGGAACATATAAGGGCTGTGATGATACTGGAAGCAATAGGAAGGCCGCCGGAACATCTTACAGAGACTTTGGATAATTTAGTAAAAGAAATTCAGAATGAAAAGGGAGTTGAAGTAGTTGAGAAAAAAATAAATGAGCCTGCTCTAATAAAAGACCAGAAGAATTTCTACACCAATTTTGCAGAAGTTGAGGTGGAAGTTGAGGACATATTATATCTTGCTATATTAATGTTCAAATACATGCCCTCGCATATAGAATTGATATCCCCCGAAACCATCACTCTCACAAATAATGGATTGAATGACATATTTAATGAGCTTGCAAGAAGGCTCCACAGCTACGACGAGGTGGCAGGGGTGCTTCAGATGGAAAAGAAAATTCTTGAAAACAAGTTAAGAGAAGTTTTAGGACAGAAGGCAGAAGCCGTAAAAGAAGAAGTTAAAATAGAAGAAGTCAAACTGGAAGAAAAGAAGAAAAAG
>CAYICW010000022.1:0-1244 GCA_964362025.1 Candidatus Woesearchaeota archaeon | reverse complement strand
AGCAAATCAACCGCAGTGCTTGTCTTTTTATATCTCTTTATTAAAAACCACAAGACAAAAATTACAACTAAACCAACTAATCCCCACCCTATGTATTTTCCAGTTGAGCTTGATTCTGCAATAGGTGTACATGCACCTGTGCAGCATTTGTTCTCCTTCGCGTAAACAGACTCGCCTGAACAGGTTTCGGTAGTTGCATTGCAGATGGTTCCATTAATCTCTGAGCAGGTTTTTGTACTTATTACGGTTATATTTTCTTCATACTTTGGGACATAATCTTCAATAAAATTTAAAAATATTTCTGCCTGCGTAAACAATTCCTCTGAATTAGTGCCAGAGGCATTTTCATAGCTTGCGGTTATCTGCCCATTAAAATTTTCTTCGTTTTCACCAGATGATATCCACAAGTCTATCCTCATGCTTGAATTTTCATCCATCTCGTCTACTTCGGTTACTGAAAGATTGACATAAGGCTGCAATTCTTCTGAAACATAAAGGGAGATATTTTTAACAGGAAGGTCTTTCTTATTAAATAGATATATTACACGACTCGTGTTTGAATTAGTTGCTATTGAAACATTGAATAGGAGCGGCTCAAATGTCAATTCTCCTGTTCCTTCTATTTCCTTGAACACGTTTTTAATTTCCATATAAACAGGAATAGAATAAGAAGTGCTATCGGTTGTAAGATTTATTGTCCTCAATGTTGATTCATTTAGATTGGCAGCAAAGCCAAAATTCACTTTCTTTGTTTGCCCAGAAGACAATGTTACAGTCTGGGTGTTGCTTCCTGTTCCAAACAGGGACGAGAAAAACCCTCCACCTGCGGTGGAGTTTTCAGACACAACTTCAATTTCTATACTGTTGTCTTTCAGATTGGTTAATTCAAGGGAAAAATTATCACTTGCTTTCAGAAAACCGGGCGCAACATAAAAATCAGCTGTCTCGTTTGTTATTGTAAAGTTCCTAATTATATCGTCATCCTTTACTTGTGTTGCTACCTTGTACTTCACACCCTGAATCTGCAGAGAGTAATTTCCAGCTGTTTTTCCAGATAATAAAGCATAAAGGTAATAATCCTCATTTATTTTTGAAAGAGCAAACTGTGTTGGAACTCTGACATGCCCCCTATAAAATAAAATATTCCCGTTTCCTAACGGGTCAACAAAATTTCCTGAAATTTTTGCTATCAGGGTTTCTCCCTGGGAAAAACCATCCTTAGTCTCTATCTGAACCGCTGAGAT
>CAYICW010000021.1:0-7002 GCA_964362025.1 Candidatus Woesearchaeota archaeon | reverse complement strand
AAAAATTAAGAAACCAGATGGCTGGATATTTATCAAGGCTGAAAAAGCAGGAAAAGGCAAAGCAGTTGGAATATGCAAACCTCGGAAAAAGATAAAAAATCTTCTTATTTTCTGTTCTTCAGTATCTTCTTTATTTCTTCAAGGTTCTCATTTATTTTTTTATGTCCTTGGCTTTTTTCCGGTCTATAATAAGGCTGATAACAAGGTAGAGGACATATATCACGGCTACTATTCCGATTGCTTTGACAATTGAAGTAACCTGCAGAGGATTATTTATCAGGTTGGAAGGAATCTCATATATAACACTGTCATTTACCATAACAGAAACACGCGATTAACTTTTTTAAGCCTTACCTCAAGACTTTTAAATAATCTATTTTTAGTAAAATAGTCTCTGTAGCTCAGCTGTTTAGAGCGCGGCTCTCATGAATGGCACGAAGTGATGTTCGTTCACGGAATCTGTAAGATTCCAGTGTTGAAATTTCACAATGTTGAGAAAGGCCGAGGTCGGGAGTTAAACTCTCCCCAGAGACATTAATCCTTTAACGCATCGTCCGCAATGAAATGAGGATTCAGAGAAATTTCTATTAAGAAATGAAGCTAGGCGAAATTTATTTCAGCCAGAGACATTACTTTTTTAATTGTCTATTTTTATCACAACAATCTTTTTAATGATTATTTTTAATCGGTTTATATGCTGAAAGAGATTGAGAAACACAGGAAATTTGTGATTGTATTCGTATTGATAATTGCCATGGAAATTTTTTTGGTTTCGTCCATACCGGGAAGTGCGATTTCCGCCGGATTTGATTTTTCTGCATTTTATCATTTTCTCGCTTTCTTTCTTCTCAACCTGTTCATCCTGATATATGTGTTGGACAGGGAAAACGGAATCGGGAAAAAACTACTTTTGGTTTTGCTTATTTCCACAGTCTATGCAGCTCTTGATGAACTTCATCAATTTTTTGTGCCTCTGAGAACGCCAGACATTGCGGATTTTTTGATGGATTCAACTGGAATATTTTTGTCAACTCTGGTTTACAAGTATTATTATAAAAAAAATAATCAAAGAGTTTTTGATTATGCCAATTTCCCATCTAACCCATCATTCTTTTTTCGTGGAATTATGTGAAGATGCATATGCTTGACTACTTGATGAGCAGCTGAAAAATTATTATTAAATACATGAAATCCTTGTGCCTTTTCCTTTTCGATTATCTTTAATGCAGTGTTTTTTACACAGTCTAATAATTCAATCCCAAGAGTAGCAGGCAAATCAAGAATAGTTTCAAAATGCTTTTTGGAGATAATAAGGCTATGCCCTCTTGTTACAGGGTTTGCATCTGGCATTGAAAAGAAATTATCATTCTCATAAATAAACTTGCTCTCTTTAATTTCTCCACTAGCAATCTTGCAAAACACGCAATCATCCGTCATCTTTTTATTAAAAAAACATAATTTAAAAATTAAATGGTTTTCCCGCTTTACTAAATTTTATTTCGGAATTAATTAGATTATTAATGGTTATCTTCAAGTCCTCTATTTTTACCCTTATTTGTTTTCCAGTATCTCTTTCCCTTATTGTAACATCTTTTTTCTTTATGCTGTCCCCGTCTATTGTTATGCAGAAAGGTGTTCCTATCTCGTCATTTCTCGCATATCTCCTTCCTATGCTTCCGGTTTTATCATATATAATATTCCACTCTTTTTTCAATTCATCTGCAATTTTGTCTGCTATTTTTTCAAATTTCCTGCCTTTTATTATGGGAAAGATAGCTGCTTTAATTGGTGCCAGTTCCGGAGGGAAAAGAAACATGCTTCCCTCTTTTCCAACAGAATAAAATATGTCAAGCAATGTCCAGATATTCCTGTCCACCCCAAAACTCAATTCGAGAACATGGGGCAGTATTTTCTTTCCATCATAAAATACCTCTAAGTTTTTTCCGGATATCTTGCTGTGCCCCAGTAAGTCATGGTCTGTTCTGTAATGCACTCCTCCAACTTCCTTGAATCCGCCAAGCGTATCAAGCATTATCTCGACATCAAAATGAATTTTGTTGTAAAATGCCCTCTCCTTCTCATCTAATTCCCTGAATCTAAATTTGTCCTTCGGGATATGAAGGATTTTTAGGTAAAAATCCTGAACCTTTGAGGCATAATACAGGTAAAATCGCGGAATCTCATGCCGTGTATTTAATTCCGCGCAGCTAATTTCCTGAATTTCTTTACTCGTGGAAAATTTTATCCTTAGTTTGTTCTTCTGGATTTTTATCCAGTCTGGGTGTTCATTTATCTTGTCCTTGTCAAAGAAAATCTGAAGTTCTGCCTGTGAAAACTCCCTTAATCTGAAAAACATCTGTCTTGGAGAAATTTCATTTCTGTATGCCTTGTCTATTATTGCGAGCCCCAATGGAATTTTTCCTCTCGTGGCTGAAAATTCCTCTTTAAATGCAAGATAAGCTGCCTGCGCGGTTTCAGGGCTAAGATACGCCTTTTCCTCGTTAAACCCGACGTTAATTGGGAACATCATGTTAAATTGCTTGACTTCTGATAATTCTCCCTTGCATTTTGGGCATTTAAAGTTTTTTTCGTTAATCTTGGATGTCATTTGCTCGATGCTTAAAGATTCTGCATTTTCCACCTTATTGTCTTCTAAAAACTGGTCTGCTCGAAATCTGAAATGGCATTTTTTGCATTCTGTCATCGGATCATTGAAATTTTCAATATGCCCTGATGCTCTGAAAACAGCTTCGGGAAGTATGTTATTGCTCTGTATCTCGTAAAAGTTATCGTCCAACGAGACAATGTTTTTTCTCCACAATCCCTCCCAATTTGACTTTAGTGTTTTTCCTAAATGCCCGTATGTAAAAAATCCTGCTTTTCCCCCGTATATGTTGGCGGTCTGGAAAAAAATTCCCCTTTTTGAGGAAATAGAGGTTATCTCATCTATTTTGCTTCCAACATTAATCGCTTTCTCTTCCTTTTTTTCCTTGGCTTTCGCTTCTGTTTTCATTTCATTATTTTCTTTTTTTCCGCTGATTAGCTCTTTGGCTCTTTTCTCAGCGCCTTTTTTCGTCTTTCCAAGATATGCGAGAGTCTTTGTCTTTACTTTTCCACCTACTCTTTTATTTTCATTAAGGTAATAATACTTCTTGTCATGTATGCTTTTCCTGACTATGAATGCCATATTTATTACCCACTACAAAATAGTATTTAAGTCTTTTGGTAGGCACTACCATAAGTGCTGCTAAACAATGTCTAATGCTTTTACTGATTTTTAGAATTCTTTTTTCTTTTCACGAAGAAGGTAACTGCAGCTACAGCTGCTATTAAAATTACAATTGCCAGGATATTTCCGGTTGTTCCCAAGTCATCCCCCAATGCAAAGAATCCTGTAGGTGCTCCAAGCACAATTGGCTCTCTTACTGAAGAGGAATATTGCTTTGAGTTAAGATTAGCTGTCAAGGTTAAATTGCCTTCAAGGGATGCGTTTATTGGAATGTTTGTGCTGAAATCATCGCTCACTCCTTTCGAAAGTGTTTGATTTGCAGATGTATTTGCGACTTCCTGATTATTTGCATCATATAGGAAGAACTGCAATTGAACAGTCTGCTCCTCATCCAAAAGCTCTTCTAGAGAATATGTGACTACTACCCTATCCTGTCTTGTTCTCTTAACATCGGTAATATTAAATTCAACGCTCTTCTTGACAACGCTGACTGTGAAGTCAGAGCTCTTTGTAATCTCGGCGCACTGGATAGTTGCCGAAAAGGCAAAATTTCCTTCTTCTGCATTCTCTGGCACATTTATTGAAAATGCGAAGTTTTTTGCTTCGCCGGCATTCAGATTCTGCGTATTGTCTGAAATAGAAGCCCAAGATGCAAAATCCCCGCCTGCAGATAAGACGCATGCGCTTACAGGAACATTTCCTGTGTTCGTAGCAATTAAATTATAATTTTTTGAATCAGAGGGATTTACTGTCGAGATTTCAATGGCTTGAAGGCTTAAATCAACAATATTTGGAGTCTGGGTTTGCACAGGCACTTGAATAGTGCTTTCAACAACAGGCTCTTCCACAGCAGGCTCCTCTTCTTCATCCGAACTTGAAGTGGTTACTGAAAATGAAGATGTCTTGCTCTGGAATCCTGAAGAACTATTGACGTAAAGAGTAAAGACATAGCTTCCATCGCTTGCTCCCAAATCAAAGGTGGTGGTGGTGCAGGCAGAAAGGGTTGTATTTCCCATAATTTCAGCGCCATTTGAAGAATCATGAACATTATACCAGCAAGTATAACCAGTGCCCCCTGTTATGCTAAATGTAATAGGCAGACTCGTTCCTGATGATTTCCCGCCAGAAGGCTCTGATAATGAAACACTTGGCAGTGATGGGGGAGAATCTGAAATAGAGGAATAGGGATTGGCATTTTCCAGATAAATTGTGGAATTTGAATCATTATTATAAAAGAGCACTCTATACTGGAAATATCTTCCGGATATGTTAATATTATTCAAATCAGCGTTTGCAAATGTTTCATTAGGGCAATTTGAAGATGAGCAAACCCTTACTTCAAAGGTTAGGTTTCCCGTTCCTAGCCAAGTAAGATTATTCCAGGTTGCGGAATCATTATTGGAATCAAAAATCTGCGAGGTGTAATTTCCGGAAGTTTGATTGGAAACTAAAGTAAGGACTGTTCCATTATATTCAACATTATTTTTTTCCCCTAGGCTAAAATCACTTTGTTGTTGGTAAACTGCAAAACCAGTTAATTGAAAATTAAAGAAATATACCGCCAAAAGAGCCCCTAAAATTAAGATCCCAAAATATAAATAAACTGCTGCCTCTTTTTTTATCATAATAGAATATAGAATTCTCCCTTTTAAAAACTTTTTCAAAATCCAATATATACTTTCATATTCTGATTTTTCTGCTTTTTGAGCATTTTTAGCCTTTATTCAGCTGTTCAGGAAAAGCTTTATAAATTCCTTATGCATTGATGTATAGTTATATGACTATTAGATAATAAGATGTGTCAATAATGGATATTATCACTTATCTTTATAGTTAATTATTAATAATAAGCATTAATGCACTATAGATGAAAACAAAAAAAGAGGTTGTTGTAGAAGCGCTTAAGAAAAATATCATGGGGCTTACAATTGTAGAACTTTCTAGGCTGCTAAAGATTTCAAGGAATACCGTCGCTATTGTCCTTGCCGAATTAAAAGGAGAGGGAGTCATAACTATCAGGCCTGTTGGAAAGGCAAAATTGCATTATTGGAAAGGAGGCAAAAATGCGGAGTAAAAATATAATCATCTCAATTCTAGCATTGATTCTCTTAACTGGTTTTATTTCTGCATATCTAAATGTATCTTTGGCAGATCATGGTTCAAATATTAGGAATAAGAGCAGTGGAGCTCTTTTGGATTCATCAAACTTGAGAATAGAAATTTACGATGCATTAAGCGGAGGAAATTTGGCTTATAATGAAACATTTACTAGCGCAATTATAAATGGCTCATGGAATTTGATGCTTGGCGAAAATTCATCAAATCCTTTATCTCTTGAATTTGGAAAAATTTACTATAAGGACTACATTATTAATGGGGAAAATGTCAATTTCACAAACCTGACGGGAAGTGATGTTGGCAGGCAGTTCTTTTATTCCCCTCTAGGAGATATTGCGGGAGAGGACATAAACCAATCAGCGAACATTGTCGGAGCAAGTCTTAACGCAACGGGTAATATTTGGGCATACAGAACTCTTAACCTTACAAGCGGATATCTTTACGCAACAAATGGTTCGTTAATTAATTGGGCTAATGTATTAAACGGAACGCTAGCAAGCTGGGCGAATGTGGTAAATGGTACAATGGCTTCATGGGCTAATGTGGTGAATGGGACTGTGCTGACTGCCGAAACATTATGGAATGCAAACTACAGCAACATGTCAATTGGTTGGCTTTATGCAACTAATTCGACAGGAGGAAGCGATACATTCATTGCAAACTATTCAACATTTTTAACTCATGCAACATGGGCAAATGTGAATAATGGAACAATGCTGAATTATACAAATGCTTTAAATGGAACATTGATGCTGGCTGCTAATTGGAATGCAACCAATGCAAGTTATAGAACAATAAATAATCTTAGTTTCATTGGTAACTTCAGCTTTAACGGAGGATGGCAAAGCGGGGGACTTACTATCCAAGATGGTGATTTATATGCCCAAAAAATTTATGTTTACAATATCACAAGCCTAAATGTAAGCCAACAAAATCTAAGCATAATCGACGACTTTAGGGCATATGGAAACGCACAGGTTGACAAGAATCTAACAGTAGGCACAAACACCTTTTTTGTTAATTTCAACAATGGCAGAATAGGTATTGGAACAATAACGCCGCAAAACACCTTAAACATTATCGGAATAGGGAACTTTACAGAAGATATTTTTTCAAAAGAGAGAAATCTCTCAATAGGATATGATTATGCAGTAAACTCAACAGGGGGAGGGATAAGCTGGGCAGATGTGAATAACGGAACAATGCTGAATTACACTTCAGCATTGAATGGAAGTTTAATATTGGGAACAAATCTAACTTATGCATACTCGCTGGCTTGGCAGAACAATGCTTCTAACTTCACAGTTGTTTATGGATATGCGTTGAATGCAACAGGAATAACTTGGGCAACGGCAAACAATGGAACGCTGTTAAATTATTCTTCAGCATTGAATGGAACTCTTTTAACAGCAGAAACACTTTGGAATGCAAACTATTCAGCATTCTTAGGAAAAGCATCTTGGGCAGATGTGAATAACGGAACAATGCTGAATTACACTAATGCATTGAATGGAACAATCACTGCAGGATTGATTAACTGGGCGACTGCAAACAATGGAACGCTGTTAAATTACAGTTCTGCATTGAACGGAACAATAGTAAAAGATTGGCAGAATAATGCCTCAAACTTTACAACAATATACAGCGGATTGTTA
>CAYICW010000020.1:0-7244 GCA_964362025.1 Candidatus Woesearchaeota archaeon | reverse complement strand
CTTAGGGAGATATTAGTAATGAACACTGGGGGAGGCAACACAGCTGTCAACCTGGCTTACCTGGCAGGTCTGGTAGCAATTTATCTGGAATCCAAGAATTAAATCTTGGTTTCTTTCTTATTTTGTAAATTTTTCGGATTTTTCGAAGTTACTTGTCAAATTGCCTGTGAAAGTTTATAAATCCAAGACATGACTTCTCTCAAAAATGAAAAAATGGAATAGGGCAAAGATTGTAGAAGAGTTTAGAGGAATAGCTGAAGAATTGGGTTATTCTCCAAGTAAAAGCGAGATTTCTGACTCTTTGTATGGTGCCTCTAATTATCATTTTGGAAATCTAAACAAAGCTAAAAGGGCTGCTGGCTTGGAAGTCCAAAAAATGAAATATAATCCAATAAGAAAATCTGCCTATAAATTATCAAAAGAATTTATGTATATACTGGGGGTTATTTGGGGTGACGGTCATAGTGAATTAACGGAAGATGTTCATGGTTCATCAGGTAATATAAGTCTGGCAGTTATAGACAAAGATTTTGCATTGACCTTTGGGGTATATCTTGAAAAATGGTCTGGTTTAAAAGTAAGATATAAAATAAATAAAGAAGGCTTGCACCAAATAAATTTATATTCGGTCGATGCATGTAGGATAGTTAATAATTTTGACTTGAATGAAATTCCAAAGTTAGATAGGGAACTTCAGTTCATTTTCCTAAGGGGATTATTTGACTCAGACGGAGGAGTAATAGGAAAAAATCTAAATTTCAGGAAAGAAGCAAAAAGATGGATCCATTTTTCCAATAATAATGCCCTACTAATAAAAATCGTAAGAGTAATATTTGATGATATGAAAATAAAATATAGCATTAGCAAGAGAATTCACTCTGGTTTTGGAAGCAAAAAATGGCAGTACGAAATTAAGATCTATAACTTAAAAGGCATATTCAAATATTACAAAAATATTGGATTTTCAATAAAGAGAAAGCAAGAGAAGTTAAAAGAGGTTATTGATTCTTACCAGCATTATTCTTACAAAACATTTAAGAAGGCACAAGAACTCCATAAGAAAATGGGATTTAGAAAAGTTGCAAAGGCCCTTAATATAAACCCAGGAATTGTCTATGGGTGGTTATTTAAAGACAACACGAAACAAATATTAGACATAGATGTGGAATAAAATGCGAGCAAAACCGAAAATTACAATTTTTACCAGCCCAAACTGTCCCTGGTGTCACAAAAGCAAAGAATGGTTAAAAGCTCATAGCTTCTCATTTAAAGAGATAGATGTTGCCAGTGATCCAAAGGCAGCTGATGAAATGGTAGAGAAGTCAGGCCAGAGGGGTGTTCCTGTAATAGATATTGATGGCCAGATTGTAGTTGGCTTTAACGAGCCAGCTTTGAAGAAAGCCTTGGGTGTCAAATAATTTCTTTTAAATTTCAACCATTATATTATTATTGTCAACAACAACCCTATAGCTGTTAACCTTTGCTGTGGGCACATTTAAGCATTTTCCAGTCTCAACATTATATTGCCAGTAATGCAATGGGCAGCTAACAGTTTTCTCATCAAGCATTCCTTCTCCAAGCGAGCCCCCCCTATGAACGCATGTATTATCTATTGCAAATATCTGGCCGTCAACATTAAAAAGTGCTATAGCCTTATTATTTACTTCAACAACCTTCCCAGTTCCACTTATTATTTCATCTTTATTTGCAACTTTTATAAGCATTTTATCACCTAATACTTTTCATTTCTTGTAATCGTATGAACAATCTTCCTCCACAAGAAAGGAACAATTCCCTTTCCCCACAACTTTACAGCAACCCCAAAAGGCAGTATAGTTTCAAACCTATTAAATCTTACTGCGTCAACTACAGCTTTGGCAACATCTTCTGCCTTAATTATCTTCTTATGCCTTTTTTCATGCGGGAAATCCTCGTAACCAGGGTTTTTCTGGAACGGTGTATCAACAGCCCCCGGGCATATCAAATTCACATTTATCCCTTTCTTTTTCATCTCATAATATAGTGCTTCGCTTAAGCCAACAACAGCAAACTTGCTTGCGCAGTATCCGCTTGCCCCAGGAAATCCTGCTTTTCCTGCTGCTGAAGCTATGTTGACTATGTTTCCGCTTCTCTGCTTGATCATATACGGAAGAACTTCCTTTGTAAAATTCACAGTTCCGAAATAGTTAACATCCATCTGCTCTTTTATGTCATCCAGGCTGCTTTCACAAAACCCCCTGTAAATTCCAAAGCCGGCATTGTTGACAAGAATATTGATCTTCCAGAACTTTCTTATCGCGTCTTTAACAACACCACTGACTTTTTTTGCATCTCTGACATCACAAACGTAACTTAAGCATTTGTTGTTGTGCTTTTTCAGTTCATTAATAGTTTGATTAAGTTTATTTCTATCGCGCGCAACTATGACAACAATGGCTCCCTCTCTAGCGAATGCGAGGGCAGTTGCCTTTCCGATTCCGGAATTTCCGCCCGTTATAAGAACAACTTTATCTTTGAAGTGCATTTTTAATAAGCAAAAACTTTTCTTTAAATATCTTTGGTTTACATATGCGCTTCCTTGCTTACAGGGCATTTCTTGTCCCCATAATCGCAAAATACACAGCAGCTTTCCTTAGCAAAAATAACTCCCTTGCATTTTTTGCAGACATAAGAATTCAAGCAACTATTTTTAGGTATTTTTAAAGTTGTTTTTCCCTCGCAGTTCGGGCATGTTAATATAGTTTGCATATAAGTTTATAAACACTCTAACTATAAAACTTTTATGTTTGTTCATAATATCAATCCTGTTTTGTTAAAGCTCGGAAGCCTGGAAATCAGATATTATGGAATAATCTATGCATTGGCCTTCCTAATAGGTTATTATTACATAAAAAGGGAATCTGAAAAAAGAAATCTTAAACTTGATGCAGATTCGCTTATAACATATCTCATTATTGGCACTTTAATAGGTGCAAGACTATTTGAAATTATTTTTTACAACCCTTCATTTTACTTCTCAAATCCTCTAGAAATATTTGCATTATGGCATGGCGGTCTTTCCTTCCACGGGGGCCTGGTTGGCGGTTTGGTTGCATCCATTATTTTCTGCAGAAAATATAAAATAAGGCTGCTTGAGCTTGGAGACATCTTGGCAGTTCCGCTAGCGTTTGGTCTTTTCATCGGCAGGATAGCCAACTTCATCAACGGTGAGCTTTATGGCTATCCAACAAATCTTTCATGGGGTGTTGATTTCGGAGACGGAATATTCAGGCACCCGACGCAAATTTACGAATCCCTGAAAAATTTGTTTATATTCTTTATCTTGCTGAAATTAAAGAAGAAAGAACACAAGGAAGGTTACTTGTCTTTTATATTCCTAACATTATATGGATTAATAAGATTCTTCATAGAATTTTTAAAGGTCCCGGAAAACTATTTGCTTGGAATGCCGACAGGCCAGCTTTTTTCAGCCTTGATGTTCATCACAGGCATTTATTTTTTAACAAAATCAAGGAGGGAGTGATTCATAAAATGGAAGACAATCAAAATTTTTCAAAGCACGAATTGAAAAGAATAAAAAGGATGGAAAGAGAAAAACAAAGAGAAGAAATCAGGGCGCAGCATGAATCTGAATTAAGAGCAAAGAAAACAAAGAAATATGTTTTAATTTCTGCAGTTATTCTGGTTGTCTTGGTTCTTGCTTTTATTTTTCTAAGATCAATATCAAAAGTCGGGACTTACACAAGGGATAATATTCTTGACCTGAATCTTAAGGAACATAAAAGTGTGAGTCTTCATATTCACCCAGTTTTGGAAATTGAAATACTTGGAGAAAAGCAGGAGATTCCTACAAACATAGGAATATCGTCAAGCGGAATGAGAGTTATTCATACACACGAGCCTGGCGGCACAATCCATGTGGAGTCGCCTTATCCGCAGGAATTTTATCTTAAGGACTTCTTTACAGTCTGGGGAAGGAATTTCAACAGCACCTGTATATTTGAGTATTGTACTGATGAAGATCACAAACTCTCTGTTTTTGTTAACGGATTGCCGAATGAAGAATATGGGGAATTGATTTTAAGGGACGGAGACATAATAAAAATTGTTTATGACGTAAAATAATTCAAAAGATTTAATAAGCCTAAAATCTACAGAGGTTTGATTAAAATGGGGGATACAATATCTTGTCAAGAACTCAAGACGAGCCTGTCTAGTTATTATGTTGTAGATGTAAGGGAGCAGGACGAGTATCAGGCCGGGCATATAAGTAATGCTGTCAGCATCCCGCTAGGTAAACTGATTAGAGATGAGAAAAAAGGCATAGTCCCTAAAGAAAAGGATATTGTTGTCCACTGCAAGTCCGGAGTCAGGGGTGCAATTGCACAGCAGTTTTTGAAAGAAAAGGGTTATCAAGTAAGAAATTTAGAAGGCGGTTATGATGCATACTGCTCTGTAAATTAAAATGAACAACAAAAAAATAGGTGGTTTACTTGTAGTATTCAGCCTAGTTCTCGGAGGATTTTTATTCACTCAAATTTCAGGAACGACCTCAAGATATACAGAAATGTGCACCCCAAACCAGCAGTGTGTGCAGCTTGGCTCTGCCTTAAACTGGTCTCATTTTGCAGTTGGCATAATCTTTTCCATACTAAGCCTCGGTGCCTATATGATATTTTTTGGGAGAACCGAAGATATTTTGATCGAGAGATTTGAAAAGGATACTTTAGCAAAAAAAGAAGAGGAAAAGTTTGGTCTTATTTCCAAGGCTCTTGATGAGAATGAAATTAAAATAATAAGAACAATAAGGGAAAATCCAGGAATAACTCAGAACACTCTTAAGATAAAAACAGACTTGTCAAAAGCCAAGGTAAGCCATGTTCTTTCAGATTTTGAAAGAAAAAAGCTTGTCTACAGGCAGCCTAAAGGAAAAACCTACTCTGTTTTCCTGGCAGAATAATACTTTATGAACGGTAAAGAGTCCGGTTTGGCCTCTTTTAATCAAATAAAGAAATTTCTGGTTAGAGTTTACGAGATAAGCTATATATAAGGAGAACCCAGCATAAAACTCATGAAAAAATATTTTTCAACTGTGGGAGAAGCGCTCAGCATGGTATACAGTAACAAAAAGTATTACCTTTTGTCATCCTTGCTGGCAGTCTTTATTTTTGTATTATTCATATTTCTGAATAACATACCCTCATTATCTTCTGTACTAAACTTAAAACTTGGTGCAAAAGTCATCTTGGACGTGCTGTTAAGCGCTGCAGGGATGATTATAGTAACATCTGGAACATTTTACTTCCTGCTAATTGTACTTGTTTCGATACTAAGTGCCGTTACTCTGTCAACACTTTTCTATAAACTCAGGGGCTTGTCAGCGAACAAAACAAACAAAGGAAACCTGACTGGGTTTCTTGGTGTGTTTGGGGGAGCTTTGTCTTCTGGCTGCTCAGCATGTTCTGCAACCCTAATATCTTTATTAGGAGTTTCTGGAGGTTTGGCAGTGTTTCCACTAAAAGGATTAGAACTCACTTTTTTAGCTATAATACTGCTTTCCATTTCATTATACACAAGTTCAAGATCTATAGTATCAAAAACCTGCGGGGTGAAGAAATGAGCAGTACTATCAAAATAGAGATAACAAAAGCAAAGGTATTTACAGTCTTGGGGATCTTGTTGCTTATCGCAGGTTTTGTTTATTTTTCAAAGCCAGCAGACAGTGAAATACAAAAAATTTATTCTGAACTATCACCCCAGGCACAGAGTCTTTATTACCAACAATCTGAGAAGTTGACAAAGTCGGTGGATCCAAGGCTTGTCGAATTGGACAAATTAACAATAGGGTGTTTTGGGGCTCAACAAGTTGTGAAGATGAGTGAAAGTGAGCATAATCTTGGTGGTCAATGTTGCGGTGCATTGAAAAAGGTTGAATCCTATAACCTGCAATTAGAAGCTCTTAGCAATTTTATTAAGGATAATGGCAATATAGAACTCATTCCAAAAGATCCCTACGATGTTCCAGTTTCGCATGCAAAGAAACTTATTCAACTTGACAAAGACATAGTCCTATCTGCTGATCAGCAGCAAATTTATGATGAAGCCATGCAGATGTCCCATCATGGTGGACCTTGTTGTTGTAAATGCTGGAAATGGTATGTAATGTCTGGATTGGGAAAAAAACTGATTGTCGACTATGGCTGGAATGCCGCAAAGTTAGCTGAGCTATGGGACACCTCAAGTTCTTGCGGCCATGATGAAGATACTGACATGTATAAACATTACAAAAGAGAGTTGCAAAATGGTCGGGAACATGACGATCAAGCAATACAAAAACTAAAGGCGGCTGTAACTTTAAAAACAAATCCAGAAATAATAGAGGCAGAAAAAGAGGCAGACTTCATATTTTATCTTAAAGATAGCTCTGGCAATCCAATAAAAGACTTAAAGGTAAATCATGCGAGGCTGCTTCATGTTATCTTTATAAGCAATGATCTAGATATAATAGGTCATGTACATCCAGAAGATTTTGGTTCAACTTCAAACAATGGCGAATACAAAGTAAAGTTCACTTTTCCAAAGTCCGGGAAATATGGTGTTTACCTAGATTTTGCTGACAGCAGATCAGAATATTCGGAAAGTTTGCTTGTAAATGTTGAAGGCAGCCCATCACAGGGTCAAGCAGAATATGACTTCGGGAAGGAGAAATCTTTCATATCCTATCGGGAAGAATCAGCAGATAAATACACAAAAGCTGTTTTAGCATCAGATTCAGAAAAAATCAGCCCAAACAGCTACAAAGTAACAGTGGACTATCTGCCTGTGGAAGCAGGGAAGGAAACCGACATTGATTATCACTTTGAAAAAGACTCCAATCCGGTAAGTGACTTCGAAAAATATCTGGACATGCCAATACATTTTGCTGTTGTAAAAGAGGATCTAACAGATTTCTCTCATACCCACGGCTTGGATATTAACAATATGATGGAAGACCATAAAAGGCATGTTATGCCTTCATCCTCGCTGGGGCCAGATTTCAGGTTAACTATAGAATTCCCAGAAGCCGGAATATACAGGATATTCAGTCAGTCTAAGCATCAAAGCAATATAATATTCACCTCTTTTATGGTGGAAGCCAAATAGGCAAACTTAATAAAGAGGCAAAAAAAAACAAAACACGGGGGTTATAATATGGAAGAAAAAAAGAAAATTAAGCTTGAGTTTGAGCAGGCTACATTATGGAA
>CAYICW010000019.1:0-7889 GCA_964362025.1 Candidatus Woesearchaeota archaeon | reverse complement strand
AAACAGAATACAAGTTTAAAAACCTTGTTTTTTAAACTTTATTAAATAACGGATTCAGCCTGAAAAATTAAATCCAATATATAATTACTATAAAGGTTTCAGAAAGCTGAACCGAAACCGAAAAACCGAAGGTTTTTCGCAAACGTTTTTGAAAATCAAAACCGAAAGGTATTTATTCGGATTTTTTTTATAGTTTTAATGTTAGATAAATTTCTTAAGGAAGTAGTTGTTATTCTCGTTGGAAAACAGGCAGAGCCCATAACCGATCTTCTCGACAGCAAAAAATATGTAAATGAGTTTTTAATTGCCAAAAAACTTGGGCTGACAATTAATCAGACAAGAAATATATTGTATAAAATAGCAGATCATGGCCTGGTTTCATCAACAAGAAAAAAAGATAAGAGGAAAGGATGGTATACTTATTTCTGGAAGATAGAGAATCTAAAGTCTCTCGAATTTTTGATGGATATACTGACCAAGAAAATAGAGAATGTAAATAATCAGATAAAAAGCAGGGAAACAAAGATGTTCTATATATGCAAGAACTGCAACATAGAATATAACGAGGAAAATGCCCTCCTTCATGATTTTACCTGTCCTGAATGCGGAGAAGTATTTGTGAAGTCCGACAATGCCAAGGTACTGAAGGAATTAACAAAAGAAAGTGAAAAATTAAAGAGGGAGTTTAATATAATTAGGGAAGAAATTAGCAAAGAAAAAGAAATTACAGAAAAAACAAGAATTAAGGAGAGAAATAGATTTGAGAATGAGAAAAAAATCAAGAGAAAAAAAGCTCTTTCCAAGCTTAAGAAAGAGAGGGAAAAAGCAAAAAAGAACGAAAAGAAAAAACGTCCAACTTTAGCTTCTTTAAGGAGAGAACACAAGATGTTTTATAGAAAAGTTAAGCCAGAAAAGAGAACTCGTCCAGGCTTGGCCAATTTAAAGAAAAATCGTCCTAGCGATGCCGAGTTAAAGAAAAAAACTCATAAAAAAAGGAAAAAGAGGTAGGCATGGCAAGAGTCTATAATATATCCCCCAGACAAACAAATCTTTTTTTTGGAAGTTTAAGCGTTAATTTAATTTTTATTTTGCTGAATGTTATTTTGTTTTTTGTCTTTACCATTATGATTTCCTCAAATGTTGTTTCAATAGACTTCGTTGCAATAAAACCATCAAATATTCTTGTCGGAAATTATTTATGGACCTTTTTGACAAGCATGTTTATGCACGGTGGTTTTTTTCATCTTTTCGCAAATATGTTTTCCCTGTTGTTCATTGGTTCATTAGTTGAGAGAATACTTGGGAGAAAAAGATACTTTTGGTTTTATATGACGGCTGGATTGTTTGCCGGCTTATTTTTTGTATTGATTAGCACAATTCCTCTATCATTTTTCTCGGCAGATTTTAACACATTTGCCGTCGGATCCTCTGGCGCTATTTTCGGATTAATCGGCTTATTAATGCTTTTGACCCCTAATCTTCCTGTTTACTTGATGTTTATTCCCATTCCCATAAAAATGAAATATGCTGCTCCTGGAATGCTTGTTCTGTTGTGGCTGATTTCTGCAGCAGGAAATGTTTCTATAGGAAACACTGCTCATCTTGGAGGGCTTATAATAGGATTGGTTTATGGCATTTATCTAAAAAGCAAGTATAAAAATAAAACAAAAATGATAGGTAAACACTTCAGCTAAAATTAAAATGAAAAAAAATAAAACTTCTTTTCTAAAAGAAAATTATTCTGCGAGCCTAAAGTTTATCCGACAGTCCAGAAATTTCATATACGCCGCAACTGCGGTGTTTTTTGGATTTGCATTAATTGCTTTTTTTATCCCTGTTCCTGATTATGTGAGACAGGAAATAATCAAGATTCTTGAAGAAATAATAAAGAAAACAGAGGGAATGTCACGGTTTGAACTAATAAGATTTATTTTTTTTAACAATGCACAGAGCAGTTTTCTGGGACTAATCCTTGGAGTATTTTTAGGAATATTTCCCTTGTTCTTTGCAGCATTTAATGGCTATGTTCTTGGTTTTGTTGCCCTCATGGCGGTTGAAGCCGGAGGAGCTGGAGTGCTGTGGAGAATATTGCCCCATGGGATATTTGAGCTTCCTGCCGTTTTCATATCCCTTGGTTTTGGGCTTCGGACGGGGATGCTAATTTTTCAGCATGGTAAACTGAAGTCTTTCAAGCATTATTTCTATGAACTTGCCCGAGCGTTTATTTTCGTAGTTCTTCCTCTTTTGGCAATAGCTGCGATAATAGAGGGAATCTCAATATTTTTATTTAAGTAGAATAATTTAAATAGGTTTTTCCCCTGTATTAGAGTATATTTTTAAAAATAAACAATCAAAAGGAGGTTAAAATGTGGTACGAAAAGTTAGCATTGGTTCTGGCAGCAATAGGCGCTCTTAATTGGGGACTTGCTGAATTGGGCTGGAATTTGGTAGACGCGGCATTTAGCTGGGCAGGAACAACAGTTGTGTCTGTAGTATATTATATCGTTGCTTTGGCAGGATTATACACAATTTTCCTAGCTTTCAAAGAATAAGCCCCTTAATTATTTTTTATCAATTTTTTATCAATTTTTTATCTTTAGTTTTTCAAGTCACTAATTCCCAGAAGAATAAGCAAAGCTCCTACGGAGGTTATAAGCCAGAAGATTCCTCCCTTTAAGAAAATCCATGCAGCATGCAGGAAGTCTAAATCCTTTCCAAACAGGCTCCATGAATATGCCGAAGAAGCCCATGCAATCAAAATCATTCCTACAACTAAGATTAACCCAATAAATAATTCAAGCCATCTATTCATTTTAAAACCTATGCATTTCCGTTTAAAAAGATTTTTATGCTGCAAAATAGCCTTTAGGAAAACTTAAAAATCACCCCTAAGTTGATATTTCATGAAACAAAGCGAAAAAATATCAAGGAAAAATGTCCTGCGACAGTCGGGGGAAACAGAAGGAATCTCGGTAAAAGGGTATGATTTTAACAAAGGAATTGATTATGATAAGATTCTTGACAGTTATTTTTCCACTGGTTTCCAGGCCACTCATTTTGCCAAGGCGGTTGAACTCATAAACAGGATGATCGAAAATAAGGCTACTATCTTCCTTGGTTGCAGTTCAAATCTAATCACATCAGGAATAAGGGATGTGATACGATATCTTGCAGAAAACAAGAAAATTGACACGTTTGTGACAACAGCCGGAGGAATTGAGGAAGATCTGATAAAATGCCTTGGGAATTTCAAGATAGGAAAGTTCTCGGAATCAGGGGAATTGCTCAGGGTGAACGGGATAAATAGGACAGGCAATATTCTTATCCCGAATTCAAGATATGTTGATTTTGAAAAATTCCTTACACCTTTGTTAGAGAAGATATACAAAGAGCAGAAAAGCACTGGAAAAATAATATCTGTCTCCGAATTCATAAAAATACTTGGAAAGGAAATAAATGATGAAAAAAGCATTTTGTACTGGTGCTGGAAAAACGGAATTCAGGTTTACTGCCCTGCCATAACAGACGGGAGCATAGGCGACATGATACATTTCTTTATGTACACGCGTCCTGACTTCAAGGTGGATATTGCCTCTGATATTCATCAACTGAATGAATTCACCATCACGCAAAAGAAAACCGGAATTGTCCTTCTCGGAAAAGGAATGATGAAACATCATATTCTTAATACAAATATGATGAGAAACGGGGCTGATTATGCAGTCTATATAAATACCGGAGAGGAATGGGATGGTTCTGATTCAAATGCGCGTCCTGACGAGGCTGTTTCATGGGGAAAGGTGAAGGGAGAAGCGGTAAAGGTTTTTGGCGATGCCACTATTTTGTTCCCCTTGATTGTAGCCAAGACATTTGCGAGGCACTAACGAAAATGTTTACACAAAAACAGATAAAAGAAATAAAAGTAAATTATAGACTTCCATTAATTCGCCTAAAATGTTAACCAAAAATCAAGTTAGTCAAATTAAGGAACATCTGGAAAAAGCTCAAAATCCAATTTTCTTTTTTGACAATGATGCTGACGGGCTTTGTTCATTTCTTATCCTGAGGAAATTTTGCGAGAAAGGAAAAGGAGTTCAGGTAAAATCATATCCCTCAATGAACAAGGAATATTTCAGGAAGGTAAATGAGCTGAAAGCGGACTACATATTTATTGTTGACAAGCCTTTGGTTGATAAGGATTTTTTTGACGAGGCTGACAAGATAAATATCCCCGTCGTATGGATTGATCATCATGAAGTTCAAGTAGAGATTCCTGATTTTGTGCATTATTATAATCCTGTTCTCAACAAGACAAAAACCAATGAGCCTGTGACGCACCTCTGCTATCAGATTTCAGGAAGAAAAGACGATTTATGGCTTGATATTGTGGGATGCACTTCTGACAAATTTTTCTCTGAAAATTATCTTCAGTTCAAGAAAACATTTCCTGAACTGGTTGTGGATTCCCAGGAGCCATTTGACATTCTTTACAAGTCCCAGATAGGCAAGGTTGCAAAGATATTGAGTTTTGCACTGAAGGACACAACCAGCAATGTTGTGAATATGCTTAAATTTCTTATAAAAGCAAAAGGTCCTTATGATATCCTGGAAGAAAAATCGGAGAATCGCGCAATACACAAAAGATTTTCCCAGATGGACAAAAGGTATGCCAAACTTCTTGACAAGGCAAAGGCTGTTGAGAAAAAGTCAGGAAAAAACTTGTTCTTTCAGTATTCCGGCGACATGAGCATAAGTGGCGAGCTGTCAAACGAATTATGCTATAACTTTCCTGAGAAAGTTATTCTTATTGCGCGTGTTAATGGCCCAACAGCAACTTTTTCAGCAAGGGGAAAGGGGATAAGAGGAATTATAGCAAAGGCGCTGGAAGATATCCCTGGTTCAAGAAGCGGCGGGCATGAAAATGCCGTCGGAGGACAGATGAAGTCGGAGGATTTGGAGAAATTTAGGGAGAATTTAGAAAATCGAAAAATATAAAAAGCACTTTTTCTTGTAGTAGATATGCATAGTGTAAATGAAAAGAGTTTTTGCCTCGATTGGAATATGAACTCTATAGTCTACACTATAAAGATTAAAAATCCCTCAATTTAATTCAGCTACCTTTCAGACCTGAGTTAAGTTGAGAACAATTCTACCAAATTAATTCAGGCTAAAGAGAATAACTGGACAAGTTGAGCTTTTCAAAAAATCTTTTGAAAAAAAGACTAAAGAAAAATGGAAAGCGTACTAGAAACAGACGAGAAAGTGCTTCTCGAGAGAGAGCTCAATGAGTTATTGGAAGTTACCTTTAGAATGGAATATGAGCTGGAGCTTACACTGAAGGAAGCAGGTTCGAGATAACACTAAAAGATTGAAAGAGAAGCTAAATGAAAGCTAGAATTCTGTATGTTTATTGATATAAGAAGTTTTAATATAAATAAAATTTCAAGCTGATTTATAGATTAACAGAGGTTTTTATTTAATAATTGGTAGAGAAAATAATCAATAACTTCTTCCAATATAAACAATCTCTTTTGAAGGCTTGCCACATATTACACACCTACTGCTTGCCCTTTCATTTTTATTTGCAAGAGTTCCCCTGACTTCTGCTCCCATCTCTTTTTCAACATGTTCGGCGCATTTTTCTCCGTCTTTTCCGACACTGCAGAAATTTACTCTTGCTATCTTACCCGAATTTAATACCTTTTTTATTTCATCTTTTGTCTTGCAATTTGCTATTTTTCCTTCCATTAATTTGTCTGCCTTTTTCCTTATTCTTTCATCATAGGCTTTTCCCAAATCCTTTATTTTTGCAAGAGATTTCTCGGAGAGCTTTTCTTTTTTATCAATATCTCTTATGAAAAGCGTGAGGGATTTACTCTTTACTTCCTTTTCTCCTATTTCAAGCCTGAAAGGAACACCCTTAAGTTCCCATTCATGGAATTTTTCCCCTGGCCTTTTTTCATTATCATCAACACGTGAATTAATATTTAATTCATTTAACTTGAAATTGACTGTGTTGCAATATTTCAAGACCTTCAGTTTATTATTTGAATCATAGATAGGAACTATAATTACCTTTATCGGGGAAATGCAATAGGGAAGAATCAATCCTTTATCATCCCCATGCAAGGAGATTACCGACGCTAAAATTCTTGATATTGCAGGACCATAAGCTGTTGTCCATAGATAATTTTCTTT
This sequence comes from Candidatus Woesearchaeota archaeon, assembly GCA_964362025.1. Classification (GTDB taxonomy): domain Archaea; phylum Nanobdellota; class Nanobdellia; order Pacearchaeales; family GW2011-AR1; genus JAGVNG01. Next base: position 1,691 of record CAYICW010000019.1, on the reverse strand, counting down.
TCCGTTATCGTCCTTAAATTTTGCCCCAAATACCCTTGAAAATTTCTGCCCCATTGAATGTGTTGAAGGCTGCTGGATTAATTTTCCATCAGGCATTAAAACATCGCTTCCAATTGTATATTCTGCTCCTGCGAATTTATCCCATTCCGGCCTTTTCATTGGAAGAAAAGGAATTCCGAATTTTTGGTGCATTACATTTTCAGTGGTGTCTATGTCTTCTTTTGTTTGAGCTTCTGCTTCCTGTTTTGTCGCAAAGGCGTCGTGTGCTTCTATCCATTGAAATTCCCTACCTCTTATTAAAGGACGCGTTGCCTTGGTGTCATATCTAAATACACTTCCTTTTTGATACAGCTTCATAGGCAAATCCCGGTGGCTTCTTACCCATAATGCAAACATAGGCGTGAAAACGGTTTCAGATGTTGGGCGCAACGCAAGTTTTTCTTCCCCTTTTTCTGCCTCAATCCAGAATACCTGGGGGGTAAATCCTGCTATGTGACTTGCCTCTTTTTTTAGATTTGATTCCGGTATAACGGAGGGCATTATAACAGGAAGATGCCCTTTTTTTTGCAGCTCTTGTTCATACAACTGGAACATATTTTCCATGAGCATTGCTCCCCATGGTCTTATTGTTATGAATCCCTTGATTCCGAGCCGCAAATCCACAATCTCTGCTTTTTCAATTATCTGGGAATACCATTCTGAGAAATTTTCTGTTTTTTTTGATTGCAACCCCTCACTGTGTTTTGTTTTTGTCATGATGATATTAAACCAAACTCTGATTTAAAGCTTGTTGTGAGATGCTGTTCACGGCATCTTTTATATAATTACTTTCAAGAGCAAATCCGAGGCTTTCACTGGAGCCTATTTTAAAGTTATTTATTCCTATGACTTTTCCATCTGTGTTTATCAGAGGGCCTCCTGAGTTTCCAGGATTTAAGGCGGCATCTGTCTGGATATATGCCTGAAGCCCGTTTGAGCCTTCCCTGTGCACTGCAGAGACTATTCCTTGAGAGACAGAGAACTGCAATCCCAAAGGATTTCCAATTGCAATGACTTTTTCTCCGACATTTACGTTATCTGAATTTGCAAGTGTCAATTTATTATAAGTCCCATCTATTTTTAATAGAGCTATATCAAGGTTAGAATCATATCCAATTAAGGATACCTGCTGATGATTCTCTCCATCCGAAGTTATTACAACCGCAGCCTTTGCACCTTCTACCACATGATAATTAGTAACTATGTATCCGTCAGTGGAGATTATGAACCCCGTTCCCTGAGCAATATCTGTCTTTATTGTGACAACTGACTGCACTGCGTCTTCTATTATACCTGAGAAGTCCTCTCCTGCCGACGCCTTCAATAGATTTAGTTGTTGGCTTAGATTGCTGCCCAGGGAGGAGAGTTCCTGTTTTGTTGATATGACAGAATCACTTAAGCTGCCTATTTTCGAATTTGTGTCTGCTTCCAGCTTATGAATGTTTGAGGTTAATTCGTTATAGCTGAGTTCCAGCTGCCCGTAAAGGAAATACAGCATAATGCTGTTTATTATAATCAGGATTATGAGAAGGGAGCTGACGCTTCCTAGAATTATTTTGTGATGCCTTTTAAGGACTATGTGATGTCCCTCTTCCGAAATGCCTCTTATTGCCATCCAGAAATTTAGTTTTTTATGTTTATTAATTTTCCTT
>CAYICW010000018.1:0-8028 GCA_964362025.1 Candidatus Woesearchaeota archaeon | reverse complement strand
AAAATGAAAACATTAGGAAAGATTTTAACAGGAATAGTAATAGTTGCTTCTAGCTTGCTTCCTATGAATAAAGCTGAGGCCCAAGATAATAATGTCAAGGCTTCTGTTGATATGGTTCAATCTGAAAAAGAACCGGTGTCTTTTATAAGGCCAAATCTTTTTTATAAATTCCTTGGATTAAACAATTATAGCTTTTTTGAGTTTTATAGAAATGAAGACTTCTTTGGTAAGACAATTTTAAGCAAAGATTTAGGGAAGGGAATGAAAGCAACAGGAGAACTTGTTTATGGTTCTGGATTTAGTGATAGTTATGGTGCCGGAGCTAGTGTTAATATTCCAATGCCAGAAGGAACTTCATTAAGCGTTAAAGCTTTGCCCTTGTGGTTTAACAAAAGCGGTTATATAGATGATAAAGTTCAAGTAGGCTTTTTTGGAAAGGTAAATCTTCCACTCGGATTTAACCTGTCTTCTTTTGGAGAAATGAATGTAGTTAGTAAAAAAGGACCTCAATGGGGATACGGAGAGATTTCACTTAGCAAAAATCTATTGGATAATCTTACCTTGTCTTATAATCCTTTGTTGAAAAACCAGGGAAAACTACAGCCAAGATTAGAGCATGCTGTTAGAGTAAATTATACTTTCTAAAATGAAAAAAGAATTGATTCAAAAAGCCAAAGATAATCTAAAAACTCATTTTGTAGGTTCTACGGCACTTCTTGCAGCATCTACACCAATATTTGCGGTGGTAGAAACCATGGGTTTGGGGATGTCTAATGAAGTTTCATTAAATGCAAGATTGTTAGCAGCAGGTTTGACTTATGGAGGTCTTGGGTTTTTAGCAGTTAAAGGCAGAGATTCGTATAGAAAATTTCTTAAAATAACAGATAAAACTAAGGAGAGAACACAACAAATTCATGATTCTGTTTATGGAGGTTTATGGAATTTGGCAATTGCTCCTCCATTTTATTATGCTGCTGGTGTCCGAGATATAGAACAAATAGCCGGCGGAACAGCAATAGGTATTTTATTTGGATTAACTTCAGGAGGTTTAATGGGATATGCTATTGATACCTATAGAGATTTAACAGGAATAAAAGAATCAGCAAGAGTTCCAGAATCTATAAGAAATAAAAGTTCAAAATTTAAATTAGGCTTGGCGGCAGCAATAACTGCAACTTCTATAGCTTTAACTGCAGGAGTTTATGGAATAACAAATGAAAAAAAACAAGAAATGCCTGTTAAAAAACAAGGTATTGAAAAAATAGTTAATACTAATTATTCTAACCAATAACCCTCAGCTCTTTTACATTAACTTCAAGCCAGGAATATTTTCAAAATGCTTTTTGTTGAATGTCAAAAGAGGCTCATTGTTTGTTATCGCAATTGAAGCTATCATTACATCAAGAGCATCAACTGTTTTTCCTTTCTTCCTTAGATATTCAAAAATTTCAGCCGCTTTTTTGCTTGCTTTTTCATCAAATTCAAGCAAGGATATTATGTCCAATAATTCAATAATTGCCTTCTCATCCCTTACGCTTTTTGTTCTGTAAAAGCCTTTCCATAATTCAAAATTGTTTATGACTGTTGTAGTCATTTGATTTGTTTTTTGGATTTCTTTTATTATAGAAATAGTTCTTTCATTGTTTCTTAATATATTTATAAACACATCTGTATCCAAGCATACCATCATAGCCTTCTGGAGATAATTTTTCTTTCCTTGTATATTCCGTTAATAATAGCATCAGCTTCTTCGTCACTCATGTCAGCCCATCTACCCGCTAAATCACTTAATTTTTTCTTTTTCTTGTCTATTTTTATCGCTTCCATAACACCCAATGCATCATCAAAAGAAACTCTTTCTTCTCTTTGCTTTTGCAGTTCTGCAGCTATATTCAATAATCTTCTATAGTTTTCCTCGCTTATTTTTATTGTTCTTGAAGCCATTTTATTTTTTAAAAATGGATTCTGCAAAATCTCTTAATTTCAGCTTAGCCATTTTAAACTAAGTAACTAAGTAACTTAGTGTATATAAATCTTTCCAGAATAAACTTCCTAACCAATAACCCTTAATTCTTTTACAGACATATCTGTAATTATCCTCTTGTTCTTCTCGGCCCATTTGTTTAGGAAATCCTTAATATTAAACTTGATTTTTTCCCTCGCATAAACCCTTCCTTTCTTATTGAATGCACTAGGATGCATTTTTCTGAATTTTCTTACATTGTCCTTATCTTTTACTTTTGGGCCTTTCTTGATTATCTCTCCCTTATTTTTGACCGCAAAATAATAAAGAGCCGTCTTTTTGCCTGAATATTCAAAACCAGAGTCTTTTATATCAAAAGACCTGCCGGTTTCATCCCTAAGATGCCTGTAAAACTTTAATAATTTGCTTCCAGCAATATCTCCCTCCTGCTTGTCAGTGGTTGCTTTGAGTATTATTAGTTCATGCTTATTTTTTTTTGCATTTTCCTTGGCGTCTTCAAGATTCATTTTTTTTATTTCAAATGCGGCTGTGCTTGGATTTCTTAGGAAATCTTTGGCTGCCTGCCTAAAGTTATTAAAGGTTTCATATGACAGCGCAGCCAGAACATTCCTGGATGCATGAGTTGGATCAATAAGAATTACTGGCGAAGCCAGTTTAGCGTGATTAACATCCATTAACACCTGATTTTTGCTTTTGTAATGCTTCTCAATATCTATGACTGTTTTATTTTTCGTGTCTATTTTGGACATTGCCTTGATAAAATTGAGAAAGTTTTTATAATGATAAATGAGCAATTCAAGCCCGTATCCAGAGAATCCGCTTACATACGACTCTGCCCCGTAGACATTATTTGCATAGCAGAAAGCTTTTGCAAGCCTTATTTCATCAAGCAATTTTTTATTCTTTACCTTTTTGTTTATGTACTGGACATGGAAATATGACAAGTCAGTTATGTTTTCCGCTTCTTTTGGACTTCGTATTTTAAGAACAGGGACAACTTCCATGAAAAATGAGGGGCTGGCTTTTATCCTGAAATAATTTCTTGAGCCGTGTATTTCCTGCACATTCTTGTTTTTGCTGAAAATCTGCTTTGTTATTTTTGATATGTCTTTTCCCCTGTATTTCTTGTCAAATCTTACAAAAATATCAATGTCATAATGGTCTTTTTTTATTATTGTCTTCTTTGCAAAGCTTCCGCCAACAAAAACCTCGGCATTTATCTTTTTCTTTTTTAAATTTGCCTTGAACGCATCAATGAATTCCTTTAATTTTTTCTGTATGTCTTCAAGCTCTTCCCTTCCGGGCTCTATTTTCATCAAATCTTTCTTTAAAATGGAATTAATAGTACTACTTTTCATTACATCAGAATAAGGATTATGGCTTATAAAACTTTTCTTTGGAAAATAAATTTTGCTTTTTGAAATAATTAAGCTTTCTCTTTTCTTGGATTTTTAAAAAATCATTTCTTCTTATGATTTTTTATCCCCGTTATATCCTTGATATCCTTGCCGAGGGTTGACGAGAGGTCTATTATATATTTCCCCTCCCCTATCTTGTATACCAATGGCCTGTCTTTCTTAAACAGATTTACCAGGTCTATTTCAAACTTGCCGGGAGATGAAATTCTAACAGATTCAATGTCAAGTATGACGGGAGTTTCCTCGTCGGTTATTCCGGCCATCTGCCTTATTTCTTTTTCAACCTGCTTCTTTTCCTCAGCAGGCATTTCAATAGGGCTTTCCTCTCCCTCTTTTATTCTCTGAAGATGTTCATCTCTTATATAAAAGAAAAAATGACTTTTGCAGCTGCTGCATCCTTCCAGCAGCTCCTTGCTTCCCGCGGGATATATCTCTCCACAATGAACACATTGGTGCGACATTTTATATTAATACAGGGAAAAGAAATATAGTTAATAAATTTTTACGTGCTCGATTATCTTTTATATTATCTGTTCAGAAGAAGCTCAATCTTTCTTGGATTTTTCTTGATTTCCTTGATCACTGTTGCAGGGCCTATTATTGTTATTGCGCCCAAATCTCCGCCAGATATTGCGTTTGCTATTCCCTGCCTTGCTTTTTGAAGTATATTTGCCCTGTTGCTGCCTGATATAACCGCAAGCTCAATTCCCTTGAAGTTTTTCACATGCTTTATCATTGCCATCGTGTCTTCTATAAGCCTTGTTTCCTCTTCCGGCAGCAGCCTTCCCTGAATTATTAATATGTTGTTTCCAAGAATTATATCCAGAATCTTCTTGATTCTCTCAGAGCTATCAAGGTCCCTTATTTCATTGAAAGGGAGAAACTGCAGGGAAAATCCCCTTATCTTGCCAAGATTCCTCTTTTTCATTTTTTATTTATCCCTCGATGTATTGACTAAACCTTGCGTTATGAACAAAAGTGAAATTATGAATAAAATAATAGAAGTCACTGCGATATCAAATTTAAGATAAATAACAGCAAGAGACTGCACAGGGTTATTATAACTCCCAAAATTCAACTTGAATAAATTAACTATGTCATTATAATTATTAAGGGCTATGATTATTCCGGTTAGGCTTATTAACAATAAAATTATTCCTGCCACTAACTGAATTTTTCCGATTGTTTCTTTTTTTACCATTGTCTTTGATTATATATATTGCAGCATATACTTTTTAATCTTTAGTCTAAATCTTTTTTGCAAGCTTGAAAATTGACTCATAAAACTCCTCAATATTCTTTCCATATTTTGCGCTTATTCCAATAACCTCGTATTCTGGAAACGCCGCCTCTATCTTTTTCATGTTTGATTTCCGAAGGTCAATTTTATTTGCAACTATAAGAATAGGTATCTTTCTCGCAACAAGATTTCCTATTATTGTTATGTTCACCTGATTATAGGGGTTTTCAGTTGCGTCAAGCACGATAACAACCACATCCATATCATCAAGCCATTTTATGCTTTCAATAACTCCCTGGGTGGCTTCCTTGGCTCTTTCTTTCGCCTCTTTCTTCTTCATCTTGAACTTAAGGAAATCCTCGTAATCTATTTTTGTGGCTATTCCTGGAGTGTCGATCATCTTGAAGGTCAGTGTTTTTTCCTTGAAGGTTATATCCACTTTTTCCTTGAACTGGATATTTCTTGTTTCATGGGGAATTTTGCTCACGCTTCCCATTTCCTCGCCAGTAAAGTCTTTGCATATCCTGTTTGCCAGGCTGGTTTTTCCTGAATTGGGAGGGCCGTAGAACCCGAGTTTTATGTGCTTCTTGCTCTTGAACATGTTGCTAAAAATCTTTCTGAAAAAATTCTTGAATATTTTTATAACCATCTTATTTTTTGAGTTAGGGATTTATTAAACTTTTGTGTTTTTAAGATTATATTTATTTTTTACTTTCCAAAAGTTTATTTATGTATTTTTATAGTTGTGTTCCTGTTTCTGGAGTTTCTTCATAGAATATTTTATCTGCTCTGAAGTCCATCCCGCTTTTTTCAGTTTTTCATGTATTTCCCCTTCTTGTATTCCTCTTCTTCTTTGCCCTTCTATAAAATGAAGCATATTGTAAAGGTCATTTTTATTCTTGAAAAGATAACTCTCATATCTTCTTTTGTACCAACTCTGCATGATTATATAAATTACAATTCCAACAACAAGGAGTATCCCCATATATAATGCAAATGCCTGCCAGTTGAAGGTAGATGTGGATTCCGAAGGGGTTTCTCCTCCTGATGAGGTTACTAAAAGCTTATTCAATGGAGGAGCTATGAAAGCAGGGAGATTTTCAAAATTCACATCCTCAGTGGTTGAGAAAATTATTTCTTTTGTTCCGCCTGTAAGATTTATGTATTTGTACCCATCAGCATTTACTTCATTGTAATCCTCCTTAAACACGAGGTTTTCAATGTCTTTTATTATAAAATAAGAGTTATATCCTGTTTGGGTTTTTTTCTGCACCTTGATGTCAAATACCCTGAGGATAGGCTCGGATGTTCCGGAATACCTTGCTGAAATTTCCCTGAATGTGACATTGTTGATTATGTTTTCAGCATTCCACGAATATACGGCGTCTATGAAGTCCCCCTGATCTTCATATTTTCCTCCCCCGATATCCTTCAATATATCCAAGTTTACATTATCTCTTTCAGGATAGAAAATATAATTCTGCGCCGTTGCAGAGGTTATTATTGATTCGGGTATTTCTAGCTTGAATAAATCAGAAATTATCCCGCTATAATTGCTTTCATTTGCAATCTTATACCTGCTTTCAATTTGGCTGATTTTCAGGCTGAGATTAGCGGCATTTATCGCATTGCTCAGGCTTGTTCTGTAAAATAAGTCATATGTATCTATCTGATTTTTTACATTAGCCAAATCATCCTTCATCTTTGTCAATGTGCTGTTTATGAAAGATGCCGGGGAAGTTACGTTTATTTCAAAAATCCTTGATGAGCTTATGTTGTTAATGTCCTTTATGGATACCCTTAGGCTGTAGTTTCCCGAACTGTTGTATGTATGTGTTGTTTTGTTTGTGGTGGTTGTGCCGGTTTGGTTGTCCCCGAAGTCCCATTCAAACCTGCTGACATTCTGCACAGGTTCAACATTCAGTTCAAATTTTGTTGGAAATGCATACACTGTCTGAAGAGGGTTAAGCCCTTTTATTAATGGGCCTTTTTGAACTGATAAAGTATCTGAAAATATCTGCTGCCCGTTGAATCTTAGGGAATAGGTGAAGTTTCCCAGCGAGCTTCTTACCTTCAACCCTGAGCTGTCAAGATATATCTTTCCGAATTTTGATGTGACTTTGGAAGGAATTTCAATCACATTATGCAGACTGTTGCTCGTGGAAACCCCTGAATTTGTCTGCTTTGATATTGCCACATTTTCAATTATAACATCCTTGCTTATTGGCATGATTTCATCTCCTGCAACATCTCCCTTATCAGGGGGGCTATTGATTGTAATTTTTATAGGAACCGTGCATCCGCTTCCGCTGCAATTCATACCCTCATATTTCTGGTTAAGATAATCTTCCGTCAGGGATGAAAGCTCCTGTCCGTCGGGAAGGAAATCTCTTACAAGAATATTCTTTACGGTTCCAAATTTCTTTGCCTCTGCAAAAATCCAGTAAGCTGAATCTTCATCTGAAGAAGGATAATTCCAGAAACCGCAGCTGCCGGAGCTTGTTCCCTTTGTCTTGTATTCTCCCGTTCCCGAGCTGGTTCCAAGACAGACATAATATTCTTTCGGAGAGTTTGAAACATAATTAACGTCGCAGTTTATCTCCCCTCCTGTTGTGCCTGCGTCGGGAAGTTTGCATGATGCCAATGAATCTCCCCCATTCAGGTCATAAAGAGACATTGTAAGGTTTCTTTTGGCTGTTCCGGCTTTTATTACCCAGGCACCAAGCCTGAAACCGGGAGCTTCGGAAAGGTTTATTCTTTGACAGTAGGGATTGCCGTCTATTGTGAAAAGCTCGGAATTCGCTTCCATGTCAAAGCATCCATAACTTTTGGTTCCGGAACATACTCCCGAATCTGAATTGTTGTTTGAAAAGTCAATTACCCCATCATTGAAAATATCCACCCTCAGCTGATTGGTGCAGGAGGGGGGAATTTCATCTCCGGAAACTCTTAAATCAAATTTTATGGAATTTATTTTTACTATATTTCCTGTAAGGAACATTCCGATTATTGTGTCCCCGTTGCCAGTCAGCACTCCATTGCTTTCCCCTCCGGAAGTGTAATACTTTTCGCAGTCATTATTAGGCTTGCATGAATAATTTACGTGGGGATTTTGCTTTAACAAGCCTATTAGGGAAATCTCGCTGCCAAGCGAATCCTTGAATGCGGCGCTTGCATTCTCGCCGTTTACGCTAACATTTATCCATCCTATTATATTTTGGGAAGCCCCGTATTTTTTTTCAATTAAATGCGAGGAGTTCCCAATAAGAAGGGTTGCCGATACTGAGTTAATAATCAGCACAAAACATATTAGGAATAAAAATATCACTGCTCTTTTATTCATGCATTAGAATGGGATTTTTATTTTATAAACTTTCCCTTATTAT
>CAYICW010000017.1:0-8670 GCA_964362025.1 Candidatus Woesearchaeota archaeon | reverse complement strand
TCTAAAATTGGTTGGAAACCCGAAAAGATTTCATGATAAGCTATTTGAGTCAAAAATCTACAAAATTCAGCTTGATGAAATAAAAGTGTTTGACGAAAAAGCATTTGGCAAGGGCGGTTCAAGGAGAATCTCATTGAAAAGAAAATAGAAACTAAAAATTTAAATAATCCCTCTTTCATTATATAATATGGTTAATGGAAAGGTTGTCGCGGCAATAATCCTGTCTGTGTTGATTATTGCAGGGGTATATTTTTTTGTGAGTGTTGGAAATGTCCAAGAATCCGGAAACAGCATCAAGTCAATCGGAACAGGCAGTTCAGTCATGCAAAATGAGAAGATTATTGAAATGACTTCAAACGGATTTTCTCCTTCAACCCTTACAATTTCTGTCGGAGACACAGTAACTTTTGTAAATAAGGGAAGCGATGAGCATTGGCCCGCATCAGCGATGCATCCCACTCATACTGTTTATCCTGGCTCTAACATAGAAAAATGCGGAACTTCTGAAGAAAGCACTATATTTGACGCATGCAAAGGGATATCTCCTGGAGAAAGCTATAAGTTCACTTTCTATGAAAAGGGAACATGGGGATATCACGACCACATAAATGCGGGATTATTTGGGAAAATCATTGTAGAATAAGAATAAAATGAAATATGACCCTTCTTTTTTTCTTAGATTAGGATTGGCATTCATATTCATTTATGCAGCGGTCTCTGCTTTTTTTAATCCTGAATCTTGGATTGGCTTTGTTCCAAAATTTATAGGAAACACTATAACGAGAGGGTATTTCCTTTTTGTTCATGATCTAATTAATCTTGGATTGGGCTTATGGCTTTTGTCGGGAAAAAAGGTTTTTTATGCTGCAGTTATATCCTGCCTCATGCTTGCAGGGATAATTCTCAGCAACCTTAGCTCTTTCCTTATCACATTTAGGGATATAGGACTCCTTCTTGCAGCTGTTGCACTTGCTGTAATGAGTTATAAAAAGAATTAATTGGAAGTTAAGTAATGAAAATTGACCCAAAATATTATGGAAATAAATATGTAGTTATTCTTTTTTGAAGGAGCTCTAATCTTTCCTCTAAAGGCCTTCTCTTCATCTCTTTTTCTATCCTCCCAAGTTCAATAATATTTTCAGGGCAAGAATCAGACATACCAAAGGCAGTCATGCATAATGCTCCAAGCCTGCTAAACCTCAAAACACTTAATTGTCTATCAGGATAATGTTTAACCCTTGCCGTGTTAAGATGATAATTAATTTTTTCCATATTCTTCTAACTTAATTGTGCGACCCTATCCCAATATTGTTGATTTAACCCTGTAGATTCCCTTCTTTGCTTTTTCCATTCTTTTCTAAAACAATCGGCATCCAATGTCATTCCATAATATCTTCTTAATTGCTCTGGTCCTTCAATAAATCTATGGCAATTTATACAGTGGGAAATCTTTCCATTAGTCCACCAGCCGTCATTTGTTTTGTATTCTGTCATAAGTTCAAGATAAAACTGTGCAAATTCTTCATCATTAAGCTGCATTATTTTAAGATGATTAAGTCTTTGTGGCATTGGCATCATCGTTCTTTCTTCTCTTGAAAATGTGACTTTTTCAATTATTGACATAAAACAACTCATAATAAGAGGTATAAAAGAATTATTGTAGTGGGAAAAACATTATATACACTTCGAAATTTAATTCTTAATGGCAAATCCAATAGGAAAGGCGAAACTGGGAAGGGGAAAAAGCGAGAGAACAAACAAGCACCTATATTCTGTTCCAGCCCTGGTGAACAAAATAATCTATGAAGCCGATATAATCCTTGAAATCCTGGATGCGAGATTCATAGAAAAGACAAGAATTCCGGAAATAGAAAAGAAGGTTAGAGGGCTCGGGAAGACTCTGATTTATGTCTTCAATAAATCAGACCTTGTTGATGTGAATAAGGTAAAGGCAAATATTGAGCTTGAAAACTTAAAGCCGCATGTTTTCTTTTCATATCAGGACAGGAAGAGCGCTGCGCTTCTCAAGAGACTTTTGAAAATAGAAGCAAGCAGATTAAAAAAAGACGTGGTAAATATAGGTGTTGTGGGATATCCAAATTCTGGAAAAAGCTCTCTCATAAATTTGCTTGTAGGAAGAAAATCTGCAAGAACTTCTCCAGAGGCGGGATACACAAAAGGGATACAAAAAATAAAAATCTCATCGGGAATATATCTTATTGACACGCCAGGAATAATCCCTCCTGCTGAAAAAACATCGATAAACCGTGAGATTTTGTCCAAACAGGCCCAGATAGGAGCAATTACATGGGACAGGACAAAAAATCCAGATATGGTTGTGTTTAGGCTCATGAAGGAATATCCGACACTGCTGGAAAAATATTATGGAATAGATGCACAGGGGGATTCCGAGATATTAATCGAACAGCTTGGAAGAAGGTTGCATTATCTTAAAAAAGGGAATGAAATTGATGAAGTCAGAGCAGCAAAGCATGTTTTGAAAGACTGGCAGAAAGGGAAGATTAGACAATGAGATTGTTAATGTAAAATTTCTTAGCTTATTATGACTAAATAAATAGCGATAAATAATGAACATAATAGAAAGATTTTATTATTAACACCTTATTTTAAATACTATAATTTATATTAAAAAATATGAAAAGCAAAACCGCAATATTTTTAATCACTATTTTTATTCTGATTATTGTATTAGCAGGTATTTTTATCATGCCAAGCAACAGCAAGAAAGTAATATTAGAAACAACCAAGGGAAACATAACAATTGAGTTATACAAGGACATGCCATTGACAGCGGGAAATTTTGAGAAACTGGTAAAGCAGGGATTTTATGATGGTGTGATTTTCCATAGGGTAATTGATGGTTTTATGATTCAGGGAGGCGACCCGACTGGAACAGGAAGCGGCGGACCTGGGTATGAAATAAAGGATGAATTCCCCAAAAATAAGCAAAGCAACATGAATAACAAGGGGACTATCGCAATGGCAAACGCTGGTGCGAACACAGGTGGAAGCCAATTCTTCATAAACTTGGTTAACAATAATTTTCTAGACAACAAGCATCCTGTTTTTGGGAAGGTTGTTGAAGGAATGGATGTGGTTGAAGCTATTGGCAAAGTTGAAACAGACAGCAACGACAGGTCAATTGAAGCAGTAAAGATAGTCAGGGCGAGAATGCTGTGATTTCAAAACAATACCATAATTCTTTTAAAGGATTAATATATAAAATTTCATGGGAAGATTTACTGGAGGGGGTCTGAAGATAACGATGATGATGGAACAGGAGAAGATATTGCGGTTGGTTTCATGGGATTAAGCGACAGGGGAGTAGATTATGAAAAAGCAGATACTACAACAAAAAGAATAGAGTATCAATCAGGAGATATGGTTATGGCAAAACTTAAAGTTCCTGTAGAGGGTACTACAAATTATATTGGGAGATTGGCAATAAATGACAATCACATACCCAGAAGATTATCTCTTTCTCCCTATACGGGTCTTTATCATGGAGACACAACACAGGAAGCTGTCAAAAGAGTTTTAGAAGCTGAAAAGATGACTATTGCTCAATTAGCAAAAAATGATGCTAAACCTCTCTCAAAACAGATACTCGCATGGATGAGAGTGGAATTAGATGAGGAAAAATTTACTCTGGAGAAATTATTGTAGAATGAGTGTAGATAATATTCATATGGAAGATTTGAATCATCCTAAAGTTCTTTCTGACTTATTAGAATCTGCAAGAACAAAGGCAGGACTAAATGGCCCTGAATCTCAGGCTCAGGCAATAATGGATGCAAGAAGTGCCTGTGATAAAAGAGGTTATCATAGAGTTAGCAAGGAACCTCAAACAGAACACGATACTATTATTTGTTATGATTGCGACTTATGGTTTGATAAAGAATTTGCTGGACAATATGATATTATTTACAGAGTAGAACCTATTTTATGATTATCTCCTCTTCCTTCCCTTCTTATTTCTCGAGAATATTTCAACCAGTCGGTCATCTGTTTTCATTTGGGAACTCGCAGAGCCTGACTTTGTTCTCACGGCGCTTTGCCTTATAATTTCCTCAACTTGCTCTCTTATTGTCATCATATTCTTCTTTGCCCGCCTCCCAATGACTTTCTGGATTTCCTCATCAATAGTAATCGTTATTGTTGGCATATTTAAGAAAAGACTTCGTATTTAATAAAAGTTTCTAAAGAAGACGGTCCTTGAGAAAATCATGAAGAAATACCCCCGCATCCCTATCATTTGATTCCAGATTTAGCAGATTCTCTTCTAATTTGGTTATAAATATTTTTTCTCTTCCCCGAACATTTCTCATTTCAATATTGCTTTTAGGAGCATAAACTAATCGAGGAGCCTGAAAAAAATTGCCTGTCTCCAAGTCATATAATTCATAACCCTTTTCCAAAAGCAGGCTATTCATTCTGCTTAGATTCAAGGAAATGTATGTGTTATATTCCATATAACTTTTAGGATTATGCGGGTTTTTAAGAATTATTGCTGTAGAATTATTTCTTCCTGTTCACAGCCATCCAGGCAGAAATCATGAAAACAAGGCTGCCTGCCAAGTTGAAAAGCATGTCATAGATAGTATCCTGATAAGATGGCATGACCTGAACGCTTTTGGAATTCTCAAACATAATTAGCTGAACTCCTGTTAAAAAAGTACCAAGATATAGATCAGAAAAATACTCAAGGATTTCCCAGATAAGCTCAAATGAGAGGAGTATTGAAACTGAAAGAAGGACACGCGTTTTTTTGTCAGGAGCTTTTTTTTCCAACATGAAATATAACATTGTGCAGATAATAAGCGGAGAAAGAAGATGTATTATCTTATCATAATATGAGAGGCTGTAAAAAAACCCTAAATAAACTTCTCCAAAAAGATTTGCGAGAAGGAATGCAAGAACTCCCATATAGGCCCATGCAGGCAATTTAAACCTGTAATAAATAAACATTGCAATACCTAACTCCAATATCCAAAAAAGAGCTCTTGTTGAATAACCAAACAAATCATAAATCGCGGTAAAAAGAAAAAATGCCCATATAAGATAAGTGAGCCAAACCAGATATCTTGGCCATCTCTTTTCGTCCTTGCTGTTCATAATAGGAGTTAGTAAGATGTTATTTAAAAAGATAATCTTAGGAAGAAGTGTTAATATAAAGTTCCTTCACGGAGGGTGTTTTAGTTATTATCAAGATTTATATAAAGTTACTTTTTACGAACATAAACTTTCTGCACATTAAAGCTCTTGTAAATTCCTTCAAGAATATCTGTGCCTGCATAACCTGCCAATAAGGATAATCTAGGGTCAAAGTCAAATATGATTCCAACAAAGACACCGATAACAACAGCGATTGCAACTGTTATTGCATAATAATTCCATAGAATTCTTCTCTTGAGAGATAATGCCTTAAGCAGTCCAATAAAACCTCTGGTTAAGCCGCCAATGCCACCAAGCAATGCAGCCAAGAATATGGAATCCATTGTGATATTAAGAGTAGGAGGAAGTTTTTAAGGGTTTTTGTTTTTTGGGTAAACTCCATAACAAGGTTTAAAAATCATAATTCGATAAAGTTTCTGTAAAATGAGAATAGAAGAAGTAATTGAGTTCCTAGACAAAACTGAAAAAAGGATTGTGCCTTTCAAGGTATCTGAGATAGCATATGCTTTGAGAGAAGCAAGTGAAAGAAATCCTTTGCTTATAGACGGGTTGCTTCAATCATTTATTAATTCATCAATAAGGCTGAATCCATCAAGTCCAAGGCATGAAATGATTAATAGCGCCTATGACAATCTGGCAACACTTGCATATATCGCTGACTACAACCCAAACCCTCTTGATTTCGAAATGAACGGTGTTGTAAAAGCATATAGGGACCCAAAAAAACATGGAAAAACAATGGCTTTGGTAAGAGATGTATTTAAGGAAAGGGGAATTGACATCGCAAGCGGCATTTTATGGGGAGAAAAGATTTCTGTTTGTGTGAACTAAATTATAAGATTGGTGGTTTGGAATTATCTTAAAAGATGTAAACATATTCATTATAATATAATAATTATTAAAAATAAAAACCTCTTGAAAAGATATGGGTGAAAAAAGCTTAGGTGAGATTCTTGAGTCTAATTTAGAAAAGAGAAAGTTGTGCGATGAAAGGGGGTTATCATAGGATAGAAAAAGAACCTGAGACAGAAAATAACGCTATTGTATGTTATGATTGCAATCTGGGTTTTGATAAAATGTTTGCTGAACATCTTGGAATAAAATATATTGTCGAGCCAAAAGAAAAGAGATGATTGTTAATGTAAAAACTTTCACGCGAGGTGTTTTAGGTATTCATTATATTATTCTATCTTGATTTTTAGAGAAACCTTCCTGCATCTGCAATTTTTTAACCTGTTGCAGCACTCTTATGTCCGGAGAGAGAATATTGACATGGTCGTAAGGGGAACGCAATGCACGGTATATTCTTTGCAGAAAACCTCTCCATGCTTTATCCTTGTAAAACTCCCAGTAATAATCGGGATGTGTCTTTTGAAGAACTTTCCAAAATGTATCTGCCACGTTTGGATTTGGATATTTTGTGAATACCACAGAGTTGCACATTTCACCTGGAAAATCAATTCCTCTTGTGCACTTGGTTGTGAAAAGGACTTTTATCTGGCCTTTTTTGAATTTAGAAACTAAGGCTCCTTCTTTGTCTTCTCTTTGGTCTGCCTTTATTTTCTCTGCACTGTCAAGACCAGCCAGACCAAACTGTCTGGTTTCTTCCTCGCTTGGAAGATCCTTGAATGCATTAACATGCACTAAAACGGGCATGGGCGCTTTTTCAATGCACTTGGACAAAGCCATAAGGTAATCTTCCCTTGAGTGTTTATTTGTTGTGAAATTGCTGTATTTGCAGTCAAATTCTTTTCCTGTTGCAATTATTTCCGTTGAACCGAAATTCAGCTCTTCTGCATGGACGACTTTGAAGTCGCCGATTTCGAATATATTTTTTATTATATTATCTGAATGAAGTGTTCCCGACATTAAAATAAGAACCTTAGTTTTGCTGAGCAAGTCCTTGAACTTTCCTGAAATATCTGTGCTAACCAGCCTTGCCATGAGATTGCCTTCCTCATTTTTCCTGTATGTTAGATAAAGGCTGTCAAGTGAGTTTTCAAACACATGCGCGGTTTCGACAGCCTTGTTAAGATAATTAAGTTCATCAAGAGTAATCTCTGACTCTAAGTCGAGACTTAGGATTAATTCAAGTAATATTTCACCAATATTTGTGTCTGATATTTTAAAGACATCCTCTTCCCTAACTCCTGTTGCCCTCTTATTCTGCTCTTCAAGTTCTATCCATTTCTTTATTTTATCCAGCGAGTGCTTTGCAAGATTTGAGTCCGGATAAAAACCTTTTGCAGATGCAAGAAGCCTTGTAAGATTCAGTTCATCCTGCTGGAAGAACTCATCAAGGAATTCATCCGCCTCATCAATTATATCTATCTCTGTTAGGGGTTTCCTTCCGAGAGACATTTCTGCCTTGTACTTGGCTGCGTTAAAAATGGCTACGTCTGCATTAACATAGGCAAGATACTGATCATAATAGGAACAGCCATTTTTCCTGTGATAAAATATGTGTTCTTTCCTGTCAACTCCCATATACCTTATTCTTTTTGCGTCTGTAAGCGCCTTGAATTCAAACTCGGCAGGAAGTATAGGACTCCAATATGGATTTGCTGCCGCGATAGTAAAACGTCTAACATCTTCAAGAGGAAGGGTTAAATTACTGAGATGACTGAGAAATGGATTCTGCCTCACATAATCCATTATTTTTCCATAATTCTTTTCCGTGATTTTTATGTTTTCAGGCAATGACGGATCTGCACACGAAAGTCCTGGGCTGATTATGGAATCATGATTATCTCGCCCTGTTATCATTGCTATTTTCATTTTCTTCCCATCATTCTTGCGAAGGTATTTTTTTGTAATGTAATCTTCCTCATATTGTTTTTGCAAGGCTTTAACAGGAACAACAATAGAGGCTTTGCCAAGAACACGGGCGATGTTTAGTGCTATCGCTGATTTTCCTGAGCCACAAGTGCCGTGAATGAATATTACCTTATGTTTTTTAGTTAGCTCAACAACCTCTCGCACAACGTCTTCCTGTGTTTTTCCGTTTGTGAATTTTAATGGTGGGAGGAGTTTGTCGTCTGAGAAGAGGGACCAATACATGCTAGAAGAATTGTTAACGTTAACAGCGGAGGTCAAATTATTATCACTATTATCGTGAGGGTTATTATCATTAGCAATTGTTTCTGGTTCGTCCTTGAGGAATTCTAAAGATGCTGAGGTTTTGAGGATGGTTTTCTCTGAGCTCTCTTCTTGAGAGTTTTCAACTCCTGCCTCATGAAGTTTATTCTTTCCTATAGAATAATCTTGAAGATTTAAGTTCCTTATATTCCCCTGTCTTATTGGCTTGCCATTGATGTCAAAAAGAAGTTTGCCCATGAATTAATCTTACACCCTACACTTTAAAAATGTTTGAGGTGTCGAGAAGAGGAAAAGGTTAAGAAGTTTTAATATATTGATAGGGCATGGGAGAAAAACAATTTGATTACTATGTCTTTATTGATTATTCTGACAACT
>CAYICW010000016.1:0-8882 GCA_964362025.1 Candidatus Woesearchaeota archaeon | reverse complement strand
TAGAGGAGAAACTTCGTCCAGGAGTGGCCAAAGTAGAGGAGAAACTTCGTCCAGGAGTGGCCAAAGTAGAGGAGAAACTTCGTCCAGGCGTGGCCAAAGTAGAGGAGAAACTTCGTCCAGGCGTGGCCAAAGTAGCGGAAGAGGAGAAATAAAATGGAAGTTTTAACTATAATTTATCTTGTATATGCATTTATTTCATTATATTTTTTATTTTTATTTTTGCTTGTTTATATGCAGAATAAAAAGGAAATGCTTTATTACCCTAAACCTATCAGGGCATATTCATTAAGTATTGTTGTTCCCTGCTATAATGAGGAAGATACCATAGAAGCAACTGTGAAATCTTTAATGGCATCGGATTATAGGGGACTAAAGAAAATTTATGTGGTTGACGATTGCAGCACAGATAGATCATATGAAATAATAAAGCAGCTTTCAAAAAGATATCCAGATGTTGTTGCCTTGCAGACTCCAAAGAATACAGGAAGGGCAGCTAATGCGAAAAACTACGGGGCAAAATTTGCCAAGACAGAATTAATAGGATTTACAGATGCTGATTCTTTTCCTGAAAAAGATGCATTATCAAAAGCAGTTGGATTTTTTAATGACCAGAGGGTTGCAGGGGTGACTGCCTTAATACTATCTAAGAATAGAAAAAATGCAATAGAAAAACTTCAGTCGTTGGAATATAAGGTTATAGCATTTACAAGAAAACTTTTGGGGTTCCTAGAAGCAATATATGTGACTCCAGGACCGATGGCAATTTACAGAAAAAAATTATTTGATGAGATAGGAGGATTTGATGAAGAGAATATTACCGAGGACATTGAAATCACATGGAACCTGATTTCAAGGGGATATAGGGTTGAAATGTCCATGTCCTCCAAAATTCTTACAGTTGTTCCGAATAACATAAAGCAATGGTATCGGCAAAGAGTGAGATGGAATATCGGCGGAATGCAGACTATAGGCAAATATAAACGCCTGTTCCTAAAAAAAGGCTCGCTTGGAAGTTTTATATTGCCCTTTTTTGTTTTGTCATGGATTATAGGAGTGGTTGGCCTGGCGATTCTTGCATATAATTTTGGAAGAAGGATATTTGTTAATTATCTTTCCACCCTTTATTCAGTAGAAGCCCAGATAGCTATTCTTCGTCTCAGAGAGATAAATCTTACCCCCAGTATTTTATCTTTTTATGGGATATTTCTTTTTATCATCGGACTTGCATTCACAATATTTGTAATCTCTTTTATCAAGGAAAAGGATTATAAAAAAGAAGGAATTTTGATATTAGCCGGCTATGCAGTATTTTATCTTTCAACATATCCCATTATATTAATAGCCTCTGTATATAATTATTTAAAAGGAAGATATATCTGGTAATTATCAACTAAAATGTTCGGCAATCCAAAAAGAGCATTCTGGCAAGCGTTTTTTCTGGCATTGGCAATATTCATAATAGGTATTTTGATAGGAATTTCCTTTGAGAGCAGCAGACTGGATCAGATAAATGAATATTATACCCTCTCTGAAATATCCCTTATGGATTCCTTGGCTCTGAATAAGATTTCAGATTTGAAAAATATCAGCTGCACTGAACTAGTAAATTATGATTTTGAGTTTGCAGATAAAATATATGATGAGGCCCTGCTCCTTGAAAAATATGAACAGTCAGGCAAGATAACAAATAGCATCAATGCAGCACACAAGAGATATGATCTGTTAAGAACAATCCTATGGATAAACGTGATGAAAACAAGAGAAAGATGCCAGCAAAACTTTAGTTCCATTGTTTATCTTTACAATTATAATACTAATGATTTAACCGAAAGAGCACAGCAGATAGTATGGTCCAGAATTTTATTTGACTTGAAGCAGAAAAGCGGAGAAAAGATAGTACTCATCCCAATTTCAGTGAATAATGAGATTACATCATTAAAATCACTCATAGATGGATTTAAGATTAATAGATATCCCTCTGTTATAATTAATGAAAAGAATATCCTTTACAATTTAACTTCTGTCGAGGACATAGAAAAATATCTTAAGTAATTGATGTTTTCATCACAGAAATATTAAAAAAGGGTTTGCTTCTCACTTTTTTATGGAATGTTTTAAGTGCGGAGTTTCTGATAAGAAGGTTCAATTATTTGATGCAATAACCAAGGAAGGTTTGCTTAAGATATGCGAGAAATGCTCTGCTTTCTCGGATTTTCCAATATTGAGGAGACCAACGGCATTTCAGCTGAAAGAAATAGAGAGAAAGCCGACTACTTATGAGAGGCTTTTAAGAATGGCTGGACTGAAGAATCCAAATGAACGAAGAATTGAAAAGAGTGAACCTTTGGTCAGGCAGGAAACAAACCTGAGAGCAATAGTTGATAAAAATTATGCTGAAAAAGCAAGGGCAGAAGCAAAGCCAAGGCCTGATCTGGTAGACAATTTTCATTGGGTGCTGATGAGGGCGAGAAGATCCAAGCATATCACGCAAAAACAGCTGGCAGAAGCAATAGGAGAGGCAGAGGCTGCAATAAAGATGGCGGAAGAGGGAGTTCTGCCTGAAAATAATTACCTTCTGAATAAAATTCAAAGTTATCTTAAAATTAATTTATTAAAGGACACGGTTAAATTGCCTGAGAGCAAGCCAATTTATCAAGATTCAATAAGCTTTGACAGAAAAAATTCAGACTGGCTGACAATTTCTGATCTGAAGAAAATGAGGGAAGAAACTTCGTCTAGGTTTAGCCAAAGTAGAGAAGAGAAAGAGAAAAAGGATTTATCTGAAGAAGAAATTAGAAAGATGATTTTCAAGAAGTAAAAATTATGATTTTTTTAAGAAAAACTTCTTGTCGGAAAGCTTATAATCGAAAATCGTTGTTTTCTCAAATAAATTTTCCTGGCGGAAACTTTATAAACCAAAATTAGCATTTTCTTGTATGGAGCTTAATATTCTTAAGGATATGAAGGAGGAAATGGAAATAGAATTTGATAATCTAACAATGGCTGAGATATTAAGAGTATATCTCAATAAAGACACTTCGGTCACCCTTGCTGCATGGAAGCGAGGGCATGCAAGCGAAAATCCTATTCTTATTGTTAAGACAAAGGGAAAAACCGCAAAAAAAGCAATCGGTGAAGCGATATCACACCTGACAAAAGAGTTAGACAAGATAGAAGCTAATTTCAAGAAGCTGAAATAAATATATATTATTCTAAATAAATTATTAAATACCCTGTTGTTTCAGATTTTTCATGGATGATAAAGAAGTTTTAAAATTGTGGCGTTCTATTGATTATGGAACTATTATAATGTATAAAGATGATGGGGCAGTTTATCCAACCTACTTAGTTGTTAAAGAAACAAAGGATGGAATAGTCCGCGGACAGATGGCTCATCCTGTAGGAGTTAATTCAATTTCTCTTGAAGAATTGCTTAAAAAAGAGGGATTATCAATAGCTGAATTCAAACCATTTAAATCACAATAATTCTTATTAATCCTTACTGACTCTTTTAGATATGGGAGTTCCAAAAACAGAAAAGATTTCTACGGGAAGTTTTGATTTCAACAAGTGGCTTTATGGAGGCTATGAAAAGGGCGTTATAACGATGATTGCCGGTCCTCCTGGAAGCGGAAAAACCAATCTTTGCATACTTGTCACATGCAGCCAGGCAAAAAAGAAGAATAAGGTGATTTATATTGATACAGAAGGAGGATTTTCTTCTGAAAGAGTAAAACAAATGGCGGGGGATGGCTACGAGGAGGTGCTTGGAAACATCCTCCTTATAGAACCTACTGATTTTGAGGAGCAAAAAAAACATTTTCAAAAGCTTCTTGAAATTGTAAAAAGGGAAAAAATAGAATTGATAATTGTTGATGGGATGGCAATGCATTACCGGCTGGAATTAGGAGACGCCATCAAGGTTAAGAATGACGAAAAGATAAAAAATGTCAACAGAGACCTTGCAAATCAAATGAAAATTTTGTCAGAGATATCAAGAAGATACAATATCCCAATCATAATCACAAACCAGGTTTATTCCGGATTTTTATCAAGAGAAGACCTGGAAAAAGGAGCTGAAAGAATAGTCAATCTTGTTGGAGGAGACCTGATGAAATACTGGAGCAAGTGCATAATGGAATTAAAGATTGAAGGAAGCAAAAAAAAGGCAGTATTATTGAAGCATAGAAGCCTGCCTGTAAAGGAAATAAATTTTGAGATAAGAAATGAGGGGGTATTCAGAAGAGGATGGATATAAAAATTCTGCTACTTCTCCCCAGATGTAAAGAAATTTACATCGCGAAGCCAAAATGGCTTCTGAGGCTTGGTCAAAGTAAGGTATATTCAGGAGAGGTTGGATATAAAAGACACGCAGAAAGTGTTAATGCTCAATTTTAATATTCCAATTTATTCTTATTAGTAACTAACTGGTGATTATCAAAGGATATAAAGTTACTTTGTATTAAATCCTAATAATGAATGACGAAAAGGACATAAAATTTGAGGTGATAAAGAAAATATCCGCGCTTAATTTTAAATATAAAAATTTTGACAGCATATCACAGCTGGATGGAAGCTCTCCCCCAAGCGTTTTTGTTGGTTCAAAGCTTCAATATCCTCTTGTAAATGTGGGAATATTATCCCCCTTGCAGAGAGATGAGGATGCATGGGTTTATGACAGGCCTAAATACTGGGCTGACAAAAACTTTCAGATAAATGATATCGTTAAATTGAGAGACAGTCTTTTGAACTCGAGATTTCAGTCAAATGTCACAGATGTTAGATACAATAAAAAGTTTCTTGATATGGCCCAGGAAATAGCAACATCATCAAAGCCTGTTGATATTGAGATTGAGCTTAAAAATAAGGTTAGCATTGGAAGAGAGAAGGACCAGATTCTGACACCCCATGGAATGAGAGCTGGCTTGAAATCAGCAAAAATAACAGGCAATGTAAAAATAGACAGAAAGCTGGACAAAGTCATGAATGATGATATAAAAGCAACAGAAGCTTTCAAGGTTTTATACAAGAATAATTTTGATGAATATGTCCTGAGCAAGATATTGAGCATAGGAGTTTTAGGGTTGAAGAAAAACCGAAAGCTTGTTCCAACCAGATGGAGCATAACTGCAACAGATGATACTCTTGGAAAACAACTGCTTGAAAAAGTAAAGAAAAACAAGTGGATAGAAAATTATGAATTATTTTACGGAAGCTTCCTTGGAAATCATTATCTTATTTTGTTTTTTCCAAGCACATGGAGCTATGAATTATTTGAGCTTTATCTTCCCGGAAGTTCATGGAATTCCTCAAACAGAATAAGGGCATCAACTGACTTTGAGCCATATTCAGGAAGGAAGGAGTATGCTTATGCAACTGCAGGAGGATATTATGCATCTAGGCTTCCTATACTGGAATATTTGAATAAAATAAACAGGCAGGCGGGAGTATTAGCCATCAGAATAGAAACCCCTAGTTACTGGGCTGCCTTGGGCGTGTGGGTTGTGCGCGAATCCGTGAGAAAGGCAATGTCAAACAAGAAACTTGATTTCACAAAGCTGGAAGAGCTTTTGGAAAGCTCAACAAAAATAGGAATGATAAAATTTGGGTTTGATAATTCTCCTTTTCTTAAGAGCAGCAAACTTCTCGAACAGGTAAGAACTCAGAGAAGTCTGGGGGATTGGCTGTAGGGGTTATTGCCTAAAACTCATCTTCTTCCATTTGTTCATTACTTTCGTTCAAAATTTCAACAATCAAATCGGCAACTTCTTCTAAATGTTTTTCTATTAATACATTTGGAATTCTTAAAGTGAAATATCCTTTTTTGAAAGAATGATAAGTTCTCTTTAAATCACTTAAAGCTTGTTTAGGATTCAGATTGTGCTGGCTTCCGTCCACTTCAATATTTATCATAGCTCCCGGAATTGCAATATCTATGTGTTTATATCCATCATATAATTCTAGCCTTGCGGGAACATTTCTTTTTTTCAAGGCATAATACAATTTTTTTGCTTCTGGGGTTGTTTTATTTTCCATTGTTTTCCTGCTCCTTCTTCTTCCTATATTCTTCCAGCCTTTCTGCAAATCCTAAAATCCCTCAAAACCCATCGAACGGATTATCCTTTTTATGGTATCTATTGTTTTTTGCTAGTCTTTTTTGCTTCTGCAATAGCTTCGTTAATATCCACAGAGTCAGATTCATCATGGAGATATTGGAGTGATATTTCTTTTATTTTATCAGATATGGATATTGGATTTGTCATAGAATTTATATATTTAACAGAAAATATAAATCTTTTGTTAATAATTTTTTACGTATTATTACTTTCCTGTTCCTTCTTCTTTTTGTATTCTTCCAATCTCTTTTGGTTTGTCTCACAGGCTGGATTAAAGCAAAATGTCCAGGGCTTTTTTCCTTTTTGCAGGGACATTAGCATTGGATAATTGCATTTCCAGCACTTTGATTCTGTTTTTCTTATGCTTCCATATGGAGGCAGCGAGTAAGTTGTCTTGCAGTCAGGATATGCATTGCAAGCGATAAAAAATCTCCTGTTCTTCTTTGAATATGTTATTGCAAGGCTTCCCTTATTGCACGCAGGGCAGAGCATTATCTTGTTTTTTTCTTTTTGATTTTGTCTTTCTTCTTCCTGCGCCTTCACGAGTTCCTCCCCTATTTTCTCCCCTTCTTTTTCAAATTGATTTGTTATCTCTGTTATAGTCTGCTTTGCTTTCTCCTTCACCTTTTCTTCCTTAATAAGGAGGTCATTTTTTGATTGAAAAATCTGGTTTATCTCTTTTTCAAAGCTTCTTGTCAATTCTTCATCTATAATTATAGGAGAATATTTTTCAAGGGTTGATATTAGTGAAACTCCGAGAGGAGTAGCCTCAATGCTTTTTTCCTTAACATAGCCTCTATCATACAGCGTTTCAAGGATTGCAGCTCTTGTAGCTTTTGTTCCAAGATTTCTTTTTTCAAGCTCAGAGAGAATGGAAGCAGGGGAGTATCTTCTTGGCGGCTGGGTTTCTTTTTCTTCTGTCCTGAACTTTCCTATTTTTATTTCTCCATTTGCATCAGGCAGAGCCTTCTCAACAATTTTTGTGGGATAAACTTCCGTCCACCCCTTATCCACAATAGAACTGCCTCTTGCTGAAAAAACAAGTTTACGCTCGCTAACTTTGGCTGAAGCCCCAGGCACAGCGCTCGCAGATTGATTATTGTTAACATAAGAATCAGCTTTTTTATCGTTTAATTTGTTACTTTCTACAAATTGCTTTTTTTTAACAATTTTTTCTTCAATATCAATTTCAGCTTTTATATTTTTGTTATCAACAATTGCATCCCCGCAGAACAAGGATATGAACCTTCTCGCAATCAGATTGTATATTTTTGCTTCGTCTCCATCGAGAGCTTGCATGTTTCCTGTTGGATAAATAGATGGGTGAGCAGGATCTGTTTTCTTTCCTTCTATGGGATTATCTCTTTTTATAAGAGATTCTGCGTTGTATTGGCTTACTAGTTTTTTTAGTATAGTCTTGTAGTCTATTGAATTGGGAAGCTTTTGGCTCGATGTTCTCGGATATGATATTAATCCCGCGAGATACAATGATTGTGCGGCACGCAAAGCAGCTGAAGGAGTTATCCCATGAAGAGCATATGCTTCTGTCTGCAAATTTGTGAGATTAAAAGGGGGATTTGGAGAAATAACCTGCTGTGATTTTGCCGTGGACACGATTGCCTTTTTTCCTATGAGATTATCAAACTTCAACAACTCTGTCTTGTTGAAGATATCTTTCACGTATTTTAATTCAACCACGGGTTTTGTTAATGTGATGAAAGCTTGCCAGTATTGCCGAGATTTGAATGCGGCAATTTCTCTTTCCTTTTTTACTATAAGATTTAATGCAGGCCCCTGAACTCTTCCTATTGACATTATTTTGAATTTGCCTGTAAGCTTTATTGCATTCATCAATGCTCTTGAAAGATTTATTCCATAAAACCAGTCAAGATAATGCCTTGTTTCTCCTGCAATTGCCTGCCCCCAATTTAGGCTGTTTGTTTTTGAATCATAAGCATCGTTTAATTCCTTGTCTGTAAGGGTGGAGAATTTCATTCTGCCTGCATCTTTTTGATTGCATATAAACCTCATTACATTTAATCCTATGACCTCCCCCTCGATATCATAATCTGTTGCAATTGTTATGCTTCCAGCATCTTTTGCGAGATTTATCAAGGCATCATAATATTTTTTTGTAAAGTCCTTTTTCAGGACAAGATAGTTTGGAACCCAGCTTATGTCAAACACAGGCAGCTTTGGACCAGGATTATTTTGCCTTAAAGTGAAAAGATGGCCGACAGCGCACGCAACAATTATTTTTTTCCCATTTCTGTTTACTTCATAATAAGGGACCCCTCTGATATCTTTTCCCAACGCCTTTCCTAAGGCGTTTGCAATCTTTAATGCTGCTTGTGGCTTCTCGGTTATTATCATTTCATAACCGCCTTGCTTCAGGATTATTTTAGAAGGAGAATATTCTTTTTTTTCTTCTGTTATTTTTTTTGACTTTTTTATACGGCTTTTTGTTTTAGTTAATGGCTTCGTGGCTTTTTCAGCTTGCTGCTCACCCACATTTATTGTTTTTGTCACAGCCCCCAAAACATTCGCAGGCGGGATTTCCCTGACTACTTTTTCCACTGCCTTTTTTACATCATCCACATCTACGGGAAAAAATTCCTCTGCTGTTTTCTGTTCTCTTGGCTTTATTTTCCTTTTTCTTAGCATTTTTATATCTCAAATATCTTTTCCTTTAAATTGGCTACGCTTAGACGATTTTTATATCTCAAATATCTTTTCCTTTAAATTGGCTACGCTTAGACGATTTTT
>CAYICW010000015.1:0-10238 GCA_964362025.1 Candidatus Woesearchaeota archaeon | reverse complement strand
GCGTTCATTATGTTCTTTATTGTCTTGAATTCTGAAAGAAGTTTTTTTGCTGTTTTTGGGCCTATTCCAGGAAAACTTTCTATTATAAATTGCAATTGCTCTTTTTTATCCAGGGTTTTCTTTTTGGCATTTAAGGATATTTCTTTTTCGCTTTTTTTTGACAAAACAGAGATATATCTTGCAGTGTCCTCTGCATTTTTTGTGAAAATCAGCGGAATTTTGTGTCTTAGCGCGATAGATAGCAGGAAACCCCTTATCGCGTTTGCATTCACTCCTGTGTCTGCTGGGTTTTCATCATTGTATAATTCCCGCTCATCTATCCCTTCTATAATCAAAAGTTTATTATTATATTGCTGCAATTCTTCAAGTTGGTTTAATAATCGTCGGTTTATCATTGACGACACGAAGTCGGATATGGTTTTTCTTTCTATTACAACATCTCCCACAATGTAATCTCCTACCTTGAGTTCTCTGAACTCAACATCCATTCCCTGCCTCTTTAGTTCAGATGGAACGAGGCAGTTTTTCTCCCTATAATCTATGATTATCTTTTTTCTTTCCTTTGGCTGCTCTTTTTGCTTATTTTTTGAAAAGATATTGAAAATTTCCTTTGTTTTCATTTGACATACCTCTGATGGCGAATGAATGAAAATTTTTGATTTGCTTTCATTTTAGAATTATTGAGAGGCATTAAGTCCGTTGGCTATGCTTTCTTCCATTCCTGCTGAAGAAATTTCAATGAAGTCCGCTTTCCCGGTTAATTTTTTTATTTCATTTGCTCCAATGTAGGTCATTCCAGAAGCCAAGCCTCCAAGATATTTTTCAATGATTGGAGCAATTGACCCCTTAAATGGAATTAGGGTTTGCTCCCCCTCCACACTGATTATTTTTTTATTTTCTTCCCCGTGTATCTTTGCTTGTTTAACAGATGCAGCAAAGCTTGCAGAACCCCGATACAGTTTATACTTTTTCCCGTCTTTTTCAATTATTTCTCCAGGGGTTTCTTCTGTTCCAGACAATAAAAAACCCAGCATAACCGTGCTTGCTCCTGCTCCAAGAGCTTTTACAACATCTCCTGGATTTTTTATTCCCCCATCTGCGCATATTGGAATTTCTCCCTTGACAGCCTCATAAACATCCATTATTGCAGTTAATTGCGGAACACCTGCTCCCGTCATTATTCTTGTTGTGCACATTGAACCAGGGCCAATGCCAACTTTTATTCCATCAGCTCCTTTGCTAAGAAAATATTCTGCAGCATCTTTTGTTGCAATGTTTCCCGCTATCACATCTACCTGAGGATAATTTTGTTTTAAATAGTCCAAGGTTTTGCCTGCATACTTTGAATGCCCGTGCGCAAGGTCTATTAAAAGTATATTCACTCCTGCTTCTACCAGGGCTCTCGCCCTGTTTTCAACATCTTTTATTCCTATGGCTGCCGCAGCAATTAATCCTTCCTTCTTGACTTTTCTGACCTCTTCTGCTTCCTCTTCTACAGTCATAAATTGATGAATCACTCCCAAACCCCCAATCTTTCCCATTGCTATGGCCATTTTTGATGCGCAAATTGTGTCCATGTTGGCAGCAATAATCGGAATATCTACTTCGTAATTTCTTGTGATTTTTGTCTTAAAATTAACTTCTGTTCTAGAACGAATCTTGTTGTATTTTGGAACAATTAAAACATCGTTATAAGAATATCCCTTCCCTATGATTCTTGCCATACTTTGTTATTAGGGACTTCGCTTTTTTATAAAGTTTTATGTTATTTATTTCAACTCTTTTTGAGTATCTCTTAATTTATTTTGCATATCTTCCTTTATGGAGCCAATAGACTCATGCATTTTTTTCTCCCTTGCCTTTGAGACATAGAAATAAGCTTCATCCCTTGTTTTTCTTGTTATGAGGACTATAAGTTTTCCTTTTATCAACCTGGCTGTTCTTCCCGCCCTTTGGATAGCTCTTATCGCAGAAGGGATTGGTTCATAAAATACCACCACATTTACTTCTGGAATATCAAGCCCTTCTTCTCCTATAGAGGTTGCGCACAAGACATTTAATTCTCCTGATGAAAACTGATTTATTATTTCCCTTTGTTCTTTTTGATTTAATCCTGTTATCTGTCCTGCATTTGTCCTTTTTGCCTGCCCTACAAAAATTTTGGATCTGACATTTTTGATTTCATTCAGCCTTTTTGAGATTATTGATGCTGTATCCCTAAATTGGGTAAAGACTATTATTTTTGCGCTTTCATTATTTTTAAATTCCTTTTTTATTATGCTGATTAATTCCTGAACCTTCGGGTGCTCTATTCTTTTTTCAAGGAGGATATTTGATCTGAGATACGCAAATGTGAATTCAGGCCTTGCAACCAGCTTAACAACACCCTTGCTTTTTTTCTCACTGGATTGATGCAAAAGTTCTTTTAGATAGTTGTTAAAGCTCTGCAGTGTTTGGGTTTCAAGGAGCTCCAATGCGTGCTGTATTTTTATTGCTTGCGCACATACGCTTGAAGCAGCCAGATAATTGAAATTTTTATTGCCAATTGAAATGCTATGCATTATTTTTTTCTGCAATTCTATAAGAGCTGTTTTTGTAGGGGGTCCAAAAAGCAACCTCCTATTTTTTAATTCATTAATATACTTCATAAGGAGCTTTAAAAGAGCCTGCCTAATTTCCTCCAATTCAGGAGGGAAATCTATAATTATTTTTTCAAATTCAAGCTCTTGGATATAATTTTTCACATCACTGCTTTCTCTTCCCCTCAATTCAACCTCTTCTATGGAAAGGTTCCTGCAAATCTCCTTTATCTTTGATTTTTCACTTCCCGGAGATGCGGTGAGCCCTATTATTCTTGGATTCATCGCGGTCTCAACATAGTTCTTTGCGATGAAATTATAATCATAGTTTTTCATGCATCTATGTGCTTCATCCTCAACCAGCAGGCAGACATTTTTCAGGTCATAAAGATTGTTTTTAACGTCGTGAGATATACATTGCGGAGTTGAGAAGATTATATCTGCGGTTTCCCATATTTTTTTTCTGCTCTCCGGATTCACCTGTCCAGTGAATATCTGCATATCTGCGAAAAGTTCAGGAAGATGCTTTTTGAAATACATTAGGTGCTGTTCTGCCAAAGGTCGTGTCGGGGCAAGGAAAACAACTTTTTCTCCAGGAAATTGCTTCATTCTTTCTATTGCAACCATTAATCCGATGAGTGTTTTTCCCAGCCCTGTTGAAAGAACAACAAGACAATTTTTCTTTATGCAGGTTTCAAAAATCTTTATTTGATATTCTCTGGGTTCAATTCCCTCCAAAAATTCCATCCTCGGAAAAAGTTGCATCCTTATAAAAAGTTATCTAAGGTTTTTATACCATCAATTATTTAAAGATATAAAATTTATATTCTTTATGGGTTTAGCTGATTTCTTCAGAAAGAAGACGCATAGAGAAAAGTTTGAAAGGGCTGAGAAAAATTTAGAGAAAAAAGGGGATAGAGTTTATAGGGCACAAAATAGATTTAATAGACAACAAGAAAATGAAGAAAGATTTTCATATGGTGGTGCATCGATGGAATTTGATTCCCCCCTAGCACAATTAGATAGAGCAGAAGCAAGTTATGGACACGCTAAAAAGAAACTTGATAAATTATACTCAGAAGGACAAAAAAATGCTCTTAAACTTAACAAAAAATATGATATCTTAGTTTCTGATGTGAAAAAGACATGGGAGAAGTACGATAATATTGTGAAAAGAGCGCTTTCTAGGGAAAATGAGGAAAGGACTAAACCTCTTCCTGGAAATCCTGATCTTAAAAGCCTTAAAGAGTGGAGCAGTGCCCATAAAAAACTTTATGATTTTGAAAAGAAAGAATTGGGAATGCATAAGGGTGATAATGTTAAAAAGAATCTTGGCACAATATTAGGCATTATGTCAATCGCATCTTTTGTCATTGCTGCTTTTCTTGCAACTAATATGACTGGAAATGCCATCAGTGATACTTTTGGAAATGCTATTGGAATTGGAAATCCCATCTTTCTTATTGTCGGATTTGTTTTTGGGATTGCATGGCTGATTCTTAGAAGATAATCATTTAATATTGTTCCTGACTTCAGGCAAATGTGATTCTATAAACTCAATTATTTTTCCTTTGTATTCTGGATTTAATGAAATTGCTTTATATCCCTGTTTTTTATATAAAAACAGCCAACCTGATTTAACGAGTTCCTTAATTATTTGATTTAGATTGGGAAATCTCTTGAAATGCTCCAATCTATCATATTTTGCGCCCCAATTTTTCTTGGCAACAGCCAATTTATACATAAGTTTGGCTTTTTCTGTCTCTAATGACATCCGATTTTAAAGCCATAAGACAATTTAAATGTTTCTATTCTTGATTAATTCTAATGGTTATTGGAAACATTTATAAACTTATAAATTTATAATAATAGCATGAAAAAAAAAGAAGATAAATCCATTTTTTTGGAGTATTTTGGTGACACGCCTCAACTGAGAATATTTAATTTTTTGATTGGAAATTATTTTTTTGATTTTCCCCTGACAGAAATTGCAAAGGAAAGCAATGTTAGCTATAATTCCCTAAAGGCTTTATTTCCAAAATTGGTTTCCGCAGAAATCTTGGTTAAAACGAGAAGAATAAGGAAATCTGATTATTATAAATTAAACATTGAACATCCTTTTATTAAAGACCTCATCAAGCTTAATTGGATGCTGGTAAAATTTGACCTGAATTTAATTAAAAATACAAAAAAGATTTCTATGGGAAACCTTAATTGAATTTAGGAATTATTTTCTTATTTAAATAATTTGTTAATGTATTAGAATTACTCCTGCAAGCGCAATTAAAATTATGGTTGCAAGTGCCACCCATGCCAGCAGGCTGCCGAAGAATATCTTGTTTCCGTCAAGGTCAGAGATAGGAAGCATATTAAAGAAGGCATAATACAGATTTATTCTTGCAAAATCATTGAATCCAATCAAATAGCCTATGATTGCGAAGAGGAGATTTGCGACTATTCCCGAAACTGCAATCCATCCTATATGGGCTTCGCTCATTTCGGAAAATGAATATAATCCAAATCTTTTTACAGCCCTGTAAACCTTCGGTTTTACTTCAAACACCAGGGAAGCCATCCATATAAAGCTTCCAAGGGGAAACAAGAAGATTTTTGAAATCAATGGAAGAAATGCGCCAATTGGAAAAGGCTTTTTTAAAGCATGCTTTGGCTTAAATCCATACCTATCGGTTTCCCATAATCCGATTTCAACTTCCGAATCAAGATAATAACCGCTAATCTTTTTTGCAAAAACATTTATGATTATGACCAAGAATACCGCAAGAAGGGAAGTCAAAAACAAATTCCAGGTTTCTATTAGGCTTATTGCAAATGCAAAAATAACAGACATTATTAAAATAGCCAAAATTTCTTTTTTGTTAAGCATATTTTCTCTAAGGATAGGTTTCTTATAAAGGTTTTCGTGTTTATTAACGAGCCTGTGAAATATATTTAATTGAAGAGAAAACTATTTAAATAAGCACTTGTAGTCTTTATTATGCGAGTAAGAAAAATTTCAGAGGTGCTTGGCACAAAAGTTTACACTGATTCAGGAGACTTTTTTGGGGAAATAGAAGAAGCAAATCTTCATGAGAACAAAATAGAGGGATGGAGAATAAAGGTGGGAGGAAGCGTAATGTCTCTTATAGGCGGGGCAAGAGGAGTCATAATTCCGCACCAGTTTGTAAGGGCAATAAGCGATATTTTCATAATCAACAAGACAGCGCTTCCAAGCCAAGAGTCCCAAATAGAGGAAGTTCCAGCTGAATTGATATAAAACTGAGATAATAGTTCTGGAAAATAATTAATAGCGGAAATAATTTTAATCATTTGGGTAAAAGATTAATTGAAGATGTTTTTCATGTTAATTCTGAGCGAACAAAGTTCATGAAATTATAGATATAATTTATTCCCAGAAAATTTAAATACTATAAAATTATCCCTTTATATATAAAAATGACAGTTGAAACAGTTCTTCAGCATTGGATATTGACAAGCTTTGTATATCCATTTTTGCTTGTATTCTTCATAGCCTTTGCAGCACTTGAAAAAATAAAGATTTTGGGCGGAGAGGACAAGAGGCAGATTAACGCCCTCGTCGCATTTGTAATAGGCCTGATTTTTGTCGGCGCAATATTTCCAAAAGTAGTTGTAGGCAACATGATTTTATTCCTTACTGTCTCGCTTATAGTAGTATTTGTATTTCTGCTCTTGTGGGGATTTGTGATGGGAGAAGAATTGAAGCTTGGCTCAAATCCGATAATTAAAATAGCATCAGCCGGATTAATCTTTATTGCAGTTGCAGCAGCTGTTCTTTGGGCAACAGGCGCATGGGAACCTGTTTATACATTCCTATTCAAAAGAACATGGAGCAAGGAATTCTGGACAAATGTAATTTTTGTTCTGGTTATTGTTGGAGCTCTTGGAGCAGTAGTTAAGACAGCGAAAGGGAAGTAAGGAAATGATTTCGTAAAAAATAGGGAAATCTTTATAAATAATCCTGAGTAATCAATATAATGTTTGAAGAGGCATTATATTTAGCATCATTTGGATTTTTCAGGGGAGGAGGAATAGGAGACTTGCTTAATTATTGGGAACAACTCGGATTTTTTAGTTATATACTTCCATTTTTACTGATTTTTGCACTTGTTTATGTTACTATAAATAATATGGGTTTGTTTAGAGATAATAAAGGCGTGTCTGCTGTTATTGCGCTTTGTGTTGGACTTCTTGCTTTGCAGTTTGATGCAGTTTCAATATTCTTCTCTGAGATATTCCCACGAGTTGGTATTGCATTATCAATCATGCTTGCAGTATTAATAATAACCGGATTATTTTTAGATCCTAGACAAAAATGGACAAAATACATGCTTTTGGGAATGTCGGTTATAGCTTTATTTATTGTCCTATTCCAGCAGGCTTATTCCAGTTTCTGGTATGAGATATTTTATTTCTTTGATGCACAGACTTTTGCATGGCTGATGATGGGTTTGATAGTTGTTGTTTTAATATTTGCAATTATAAAACCAGCAATACAACCAAGAACTCTTCCTCCCTTTAATCCATTATTATTCGGACAGCCTCAAGCCCGACAAGAAGGACCAATGGGTTAATAGTTAATGAATAATTAAGTTTTATCTCTTTTTCTTAGAACGCTTTTTAGAAACCGTATGACGGGCTACTGGACGAACAGCATGATATTTGCCCGAATGGGCTGCTGAATGAGCTGCCGGATGCTGGACTGAAGCATTATGAGTTTGCTCGGGAGATGAATGCTTGGCTGCAGGAGTTCCAGCATGTTCAGTTGGCGCATGATGTGTTGTGTGGTGCTGCTCTGCAACAGCTTCGAGTATCTTTCCATATGCCCCCTGCATCATCGAGAGCTCTTTTTTCACGCTTTCTATCCCTGACCCATATGAGCCAACTTTCTCAAGTATGGCGGACTGCAATCTGTCTATAATGCTTTCTATTTTTTTCAGCCTTTCGAATATGCTGTCTGTTTTTGTTTGATAAATTGTCTTGAATTCATTCAAGTCCCCCATCTGCTGCTGTATCTTTTTTATTTTCTCGCTGAATACCTGCTGGGCGATTTCAACCATTGTGTCCGCATCTGTTTCTGCATAATTTTGTTCCTGAGGGTATATTTCCTGATAAGACTGGTTTGAAACATACTGGGATGGTTGAGAATGTTCTGGCCTGGGAGTATAAACGTCTTCTGATTCTTCCTCTGTTTTTGGCGAATATTCCCCAGAATCTCTTGGCATTGGAACATTCTCATCGTTGTATTCCGCCTGGGGAGATTCTATATCTTCCATTCCATTTCCCACTGCATTCTTTATATTCGCCTGATTGAGGGCATCATTTATGGCCTTTGGATAAATTCCCTGTTCCTGCAGCTGCGAGGCTATATCCCCGTCCGACATGCCCTGACTTCGCATTTGCATTATCTGATCCAAAATACCCATTTTATTGTTTATATTAATCTCAACTTTTTTTAAATCTTTTTCCTTGAATAATCCAGCGGCTGAAACATCTTTGCCTGCCTGTATAATATGTCCAAATCCTCTTTTCTCGCGAATTTTGAGAATTCTTCTGATGCTGTTTCTATGAATAATATTAGTCTCTGCATATTGTTTTTCAGAATTTCTATATCCTTTTTTATTTCCAGTATTTTCCTGTCTGAATTTTCCTTCATATCTATGAGGTTCTGGCCTATTAAAAGAGTCCTGTCTTTCAGAACTCTGTATTTTTCCTCAATATCTCTTAGTTTTGTATGGAGATTTCCCATCTCCTGCCCGGAGTAAGCATATTCCTCTTCAGCCATTGCAAGTGTAAGGCGCCTAAGGCTCCTTAACAATCAACCTCCTCTAATTTACTTACCGTCAATTTTCCCCATTTTTTCGGCATATGGAAATAACACGAGGCTGGTTTAAAATTGTTGCTATTATATATTTGCAACGCAAAATATTTTAAACTCCCTCCGCTTTTTTTCTGCATGCAATTTCGAGAAGGGGTTCCTTTATACTCATACGAGGTGAAACGGGAAGGCGGCGAGGATATACTATATGTGAATTATATGGGAGCTCCGTATGTTCCAAGCCTGGAAGATTCGCCAGATGTAATGGAAAGAACAGTTGATTCCCTTATAGAAAACCCACAGGCTTCGAGAATAGTATTTGCGCAGCAGAAAAATTATAATTATGACTTTAGGGAAACGTCAATGCTTCTGGAAATAGCCCAAAGATATGTTTTTCTCTTAAAGCAGGAGAGGATTTTATCACAGGAAAAGCTGATTAGCCCTGGCTTTGATCAATTTTTTTCTCAAAGATATAATGAATTATTCTCTTTTCTTTTTCTTTTGAAACGGGATCCAATATTGGCTTACAATGATCTTAACAGGCTAAGAATTGAAGCTCTGATATCCCTTGATAAAAAAAATGAGAAATATAAAGCCGACCAGGCAGGTTATATCAGGCTATTGGAAAAAGTAATAGGACTTTTGGAAAATACCAAAATTATTCAGGCTATAATGCCCTATATGAATGATTATTCTTCTGGAGACAGAAATATTTATCACAGGATTTTCAAAGCGGATGCAATTCCTAATTTTACTTTTACCAGGCTGGTTTCGGATTTGCCCGCAGACGCCGAGATAATAAATCAATACAAGATTACAGGCGATGATTATGATGAGTCTCTCGTGACCATCCTAAAAAGAAAAAATGAACCCAAGCTTATTTATCATCTTCTTCCCCCTGAAAACACACTTTCAGAAGACCATAATATTCTCTTGAATCTTGCAAGAGGAGTCTTGATAGAACACCAGCCAAAGGCGGAAGAATTTGTGGACACGGAGAGGACAAGGCAGGTTTTTTTTAATATCTCAAGGGATTTGCTGCAGGATTTGGCGCAGACGAAAAAAATATCCCTTTCTTTTTCCGAAATTAATAAACTAGCGGTAATTCTTGTTCGGCATACAATTGGTTTCGGATTAATTGAGGTTTTGCTTCAGGATAAAAAACTTCAGGATATTTCCCTGAATGCCCCTATCCCAATGACTTCTGTTTTTGTGAGGCACCAGGATTATGATGAATGCATTACAAACATACTTCCAAGCCAGGAAGACACAGATTCATGGGCAGCAAAATTTAGATTAATTTCAGGAAGACCCCTTGATGAGGCAAATCCAATATTAGACACGCAATTGGAAATAGGAAAAATCCGCGCAAGAATAGCAATTATCCAAAGGCCCTTATCTCCCGACGGGCTTGCGTATTCCATAAGAAGGCACAGGGAAGAACCATGGACTCTTCCCCTGTTCATACAGAATAAAATGATTAATCCATTCGCAGCAGGATTGATGAGTTTCATGATAGATGGCGCGCGAACGATATTAGTTGCGGGAACAAGAAGCTCTGGTAAGTCTTCCTTATTGGGAAGCCTTATGCTTGAAATAATTCCTAAATTCAGGGTGATTGTAATAGAAGACAGTGTCATTGGTGATAGTAGGATAATTGTAAAAGAAAATGGAAAGTTTAAGAAAACCACAGTTGGAGAACTAATAGACAGCAGGATAAAAGATAAAGGATTTATTGATATAGACGGAAGGGAAAAGGTCATTAATCCAGAAAATTTAGAGATATTTTCAGTTGATGATGAAGG
>CAYICW010000014.1:1617-10654 GCA_964362025.1 Candidatus Woesearchaeota archaeon | reverse complement strand
TTTTCCATGCATTTCCCATAAAAATGATGTTTATAAATCTTTCTATATTGTTGTCTTTTAGAAGAGGTGACAAAGATAGAGAAAAGAACAGAAGTAATTGTTATCCTTTTTTCCTGTAGATATTATCATGATGGTCAAAATCATAGAAAAGAATCTTATCATTGGTTTTATCATATTTGAAAATTAAAACAAAACTAGTGTCTATATGAACACCTTTGAAACTCTGTAGAGGGGCTCTCAGGTTTTTATAATGTTCAACGTCAAGGACATTTGCAATTTCATTAATTTTCTTCCAGATTATCTCGTATTTTAACCTGTCTTTTTTAAAAAGCTTTCCCAGAATTATGTGGAGTTTCTTTTCAATATCAAATTTACGCATTTTCTATTGATTTTCTCAATTCATCAATAGAATTAAAACTAATAAATTTTCCCTCTTTCTCAATTTTTCTTATCTTATCTATATATTCAGGTCTTAACTCGGGTTCCAAAAAACTGTCGGAATAGATATTCGTTATCAATGCTACCGCCTGGGATTTGTTCTTTAGCCCAAATTTAGCCTTGACTATATTTAGAATTCTATCCTCATTTTCATTTATATCAATAATGCTTTGAACCATTTTTATATTAAATAAGGTTTTATTATGATTTATAATGAATTATAATGTTTATAAATTTTACTATTAGAAATCTATTTCGCCTTAATCCTCTGCTCGGACCAGCCCTCGTAATTTATGTCTTTATTTTGCTCTCGTGCTAGTCCTCTGCTCAGGCCAAGTCTCAGTTACTAATTGGCAAATTGCTCTTCGCCTTAGCCCTCGGCTCTTCCGAAGTCATTCTCATTTTTAATGGCAGCTTTGGCCTTATTCTTCTGAGAAGTTCCCTGGCAAGAATCATCGCCTTCTGATTTGCGAAGGCCAGGAAGAATATTGCTGTGCCTGGCTTTACGAGAGCTGCCTTTCCTATGGCTTTCCCGAATGAGAGCTGCATACCAGAGGACATTCTGTCTGCTCCCGCTCCTGTAAGCATCTTGTTTTCCCTCTGTATATGATGAGGATAAGGAACAACCTTGAAAAGATACTGATTTAGATATTTCTCTTCCAACTCATGATTTATATATTGTCTGCAAGCCTCAAGAGCATTGTTTCTTATCTGTCCTGCCTGTTCTGCAATCATGGTTAGTTTATATGGAAATTTTCCCTGATTATACAAAGATTGGCTTCCCATTGTAAATTTAACAATGGCCTGTGGGGGAACTGTTTTGATGTAAGCCAGCTTCTTTTGTTTGCTTACTCTAGTATATGGAACAACCCTCATTTTCGAATATGATGCTGCTTTTCTTAATGCTGTCATCTTATGCCTTCTCCTCTAAATTGGCCACGCTTGCGGATGACTTCTTGGCGTCCGCCTGACGATTTGTTTTCTCTCCAACTACTACTGCAGTCGTTATGGATTGTCCTGGAAGTCCCTTCTCAAATATTGCTCTCACAACTCCCTTCCCGCCATGAGCAGCAGCTATTTTTCCTTTTATTATCTTCCCAGCAGGCGAAGTCCATTCCACATTTTTTCCAGCAAACTTCTCGGCATCTTTCCTGGTCGAAACTCCGTCTAATTCTATAAGAAAATGCCTTTCATGAACAGTTTTTCTCCCTCTTCGAAATTGAATAACTTTTCCGTGTGTCATATAATTATATCGCAAAAATTAGTTTTTAAAGGTTTTCACAATAAAATTTATAAGATTATCTCGTATGCGCCAAGCTCTCTTCCTAATATCTCAAACATCTTTGGATTCATCTCAATTGACTTGTTTGTTTTCTGCCTGTCAATTGCTTCTGTTAATTCCTTCATATTTGATTCCTGAACTTTTGGAAGCAGTTTTTTTATGCTGTTTCCCTCAATCAGGAAGCTTTCCCCTCCGGACACAATTAACTCAGCCGTTTGCTCTTTTCCGTCCTTCTTGTATTTCAATCTCATTCTTCCTTTTTCCAAAACCATTAATTCAGCTCTTTGCGAATATTCTATCAAATCACTGATAAGAAGAGCCGCATTTTTCCTCACTTCATCAACCTTCATTGGATTTGATTTCCCTTTCTTCAATTCTGTCTTGGCCTTAATCACATCCTCAAGAATTCTCAGATGCTGCTGCGTGAACTTGCCTTTCTTCACAAATTCTTTTTCAAATCCGGAGGCCATCTCTAACGGGGATTTGCTTCCCATCATATTTTTAAGAAGATCAAAAACATCCTTGTAAATCTGCTCAATTGTCTTTTCCTGGAATCTCTTTTGTATCTGTTCTCTCAATGCCTTTAATCTATTCAGATAATCTTCGCTGTCTTTAATCAGCCTGTCTATTTCTTCTCCCTTTATTTCCTTAAGTTTCTCATGCTCATAATCCTTGTACAAGTTAACTATTTTCTCAACAATATCTATGTATTTTTTCTCAAGCATTTTTTCATCGCCCGCAAAGTTCTTCTTCATCTCAGAAACAAGCTGCTTTGGTGTTGGAGGAGGAGAACCATTAAGCATAAGCAAAGCCTGGCTTGGGGTAACTATCCCCCAATATATATCCCTAACCAATATTTCCACAAGTGACTGCTTTGCAAACTTTACAGTTTTGTCTCCCATGGACATGAACATATCTATTGCTTCAGGAGAAGGCTTAAGTTTTCCCATCTTAAGAAGAGCTTTCCATGGCATGAATGTTCCCCTGTCGTAAAGAGGAATACCATCTCTTATGAAAGTGAACATGACAGGATGGGCATCCTTCACAGATTCCCAAAAATCAGTAAGAAGATAAACCTGAACATTCAGCTTGTTCTTCACTCCTGCAAGTGCAGAAGCCTCGCCAATATACTGATAAATTATTCCCCTCAACCTTTCTTTTAATTCAAGCCTTGACATTCTCTTTACATCTGTATCATTGATTATAACAAAAACATCAACATCAGATGTTTTCACAGCCTCTCCTCTTACCAGGCTTCCTCCTATCACATAGCTAACAACGTATCTTTCAAATTTCTGAAGAACAAGAGACTTGTGAATTTCAGAAACCCTTAATGCCCCGAATATCCCCTTGTCATAAAGAGGGAATGACATCGCAATTGCGCCAGCGAGTTCAAACTTGCTGTCAAGGCATATTTCCCATATATCAAGGGGGGTTTTCAAATGAAGCCATGCCTTCTGTTTAAGAGAATTTAATTGCTTTACAAGATCAGGCTTTATCTTTGGAAATTCCTTAAACTTGTCCTCAGGCATTATGACATAAAGATGCATATATTTTTCCGTTTCTTTCGGCGCCTCTTCCTCGTCGATAAAAAGCTTTATGGATTGCGGCGGAAGAATTCCTATTGCCTGAACAAAGGGATATTTTTTTATTGTGTATAATCTGAACTTTTCAAGCTCTTTCTTTGTCTTATCCATTTCCTTCTGCATTTTGTCCATGTCAGGAGGCAGATTCTGGTTTTTTTCCGAATATTTATTGTCCAGATTCATTTCTGGAATTTCATTGTTCGGATTACTTTGCTGTTTATTTGACTCAGATTTCATTTTAAAAAAAGAGGATTTTTGCTTATAAAACTTTCCGTTAGGAAATTTTATTTGAGAAAACAAGGATTTTAGATTATAAAACTTTCTAAACCCTGATGATGGAAAAAATTTAAAAGCCCAGAAATACCTTTTAGTAATATCAAGGAAGATTAAACGAAGGAAACCTTGGTGTCCTCGTGGCCTATTAGTCTAATGGCAGAACTTCTCGTTTACACCGAGAGAGCGAAGGTTCGATTCCTTCATAGGCCATTCACAAAACTTCAGTTTCAGATTTCATAATCTTTGACAAAAAGCTATTTAAATGAAAAAAGAGTTAGTATAAAATGAAAAGAGTGATACTATCATTGCTTGGGATGCTTGGTTTTATGATGATATTTCCAACCACATTCCTCGTGACTATGAACGGAATAGATTTATTGCCAAGAGTGATAAAGCAGATTTATGCTCTTGTTCTTTCTATATAAAAAGTATTAAAAATAGTTTATTTCTCCTATAAATTATAATAACGCGGTATTAGTTAAATGGTAGAACACAACGTTGCCAATGAGAAGAACCTCAATGTTCTTCCTCACACCATCTCCTTTAATGGAGAAAGAAAAAGCAAAAACGTTGAAACCGGGGTTCAATTCCCCGATACCGCATTTCTTTTAATCCTGCCCTCATGGCACAATGGCACTGCATCCGCCTCGAAAGCGGAACCCTTTGGGTATCCAGGTTCGATTCCTGGTGAGGGCGTTTCAAAACCTTTTTAATCTGATTTCTTTTAGTTTTTTCATGGAACCCAAAGCAGAGCATAAAACAAAAGAAAGAATCCGCCAGCCGATAGTCACTGTCTGCGGACATGTTGACCATGGAAAGACAAGCATATTAGATTGCCTTAGGCAGAGCTTTGTTCAGGAAGGGGAAGCAGGGGGAATTACCCAGAAAATTTCTTTTACGCTTTATCCGTCAAGCCAACTGAGAAAAGCCTGCCCTCTCATAGATAAGATTGGAATAAAACTTGATATCCCGGGATTTTTGTTAATAGATACTCCCGGACACGCAGCATTTACAAACCTAAGAAAAAGAGGGGGGAGCCTTGCTGACCTCGCTGTATTGGTTATAGATATAAATGAGGGGATAAAACCCCAGACAGCAGAAGTCCTGCAGATTCTCAAAATGAACAAGACACCTTTCATAATCGCGCTCAATAAAATTGATAACATTTCAGGATGGAGAAAACTGGATGAGGATCTGAAAAAGAACATAGAGCTGCAGCCACAAAGAGTAAAACAGGAATTTGATGAAAAATATATGACTCTTCAAGGCTCTCTGAATAGCTATGGATTTGATGCTGACTTATTTTATAACATCAAGGATTTCACGCAGAAAATAGCATTGGTTCCATGCTCTGCAAGAACAAATGAGGGGGTGCCTGAGCTCATACTTATGTTATGCGGGTTAAGCCAGAAATATCTGGAGAACAGGCTAAAGCTTGGCAAGGAGGCAAAAGGTGTTGTTCTTGAAATCAAAAAGGAAAAAAACACACAGTACATAGAAGCCATACTTTATGACGGGAAACTTTCAAAATCAGACGAGATAGCTGTTTCAAACATTGATGGAGAGCCTATTATCTCTAAAATACGAATTTTAGAGGAAATACAACCATTGTCTTCGTTATTTAAGCCAAAGGAGAAAGTAGAAGCGTCAACGGGAATCAGGATGCAATTAGTCGAAAAAGCAGACGTTCTTCCTGGAATGCCTTTTGTCCTGTACAAAGGGGACAAAGAAGCAATTAAAAGAATATTCAAAAAAGAACTTTCTGAGAACATAAAAACCCAAAAGCAAGGCATAATCGCAAAGGCAGATTCCCTTGGAAGTCTTGAGGCTCTTCTTGTGCTTTTAAAGCAGGAAAAAATAGAAGTTGTAAGAGCAGGAATAGGCAGCATCAACAAGACAGACATCATATCTGCAAAGGCTAATCTCGAAATAAACGAGCTCGATGCTTCGATAATAGGATTTAATGTGGCAATTGACCCCGAAGCTGCAGAAATAAAAGGCAAGGTCAAAATAATTTCAGGAGATGTCATCTACAATCTCATAGAAGACCTTATTGATTTCAGGAATAAGAAAACAAAAGAAATTGAAAAAACAAGGATGATGGAACTTTCAAGCATATGCAAGCTAAAAATACTTCATCAGCATGTATTTAGAAATACAAAGCCT
The DNA here is from genome assembly GCA_964362025.1 of Candidatus Woesearchaeota archaeon. Lineage (GTDB taxonomy): Archaea > Nanobdellota > Nanobdellia > Pacearchaeales > GW2011-AR1 > JAGVNG01. The sequence goes on along the minus strand of CAYICW010000014.1, from coordinate 4,906 downwards.
GCAATTTTTGGAATAAAAGTGGAGGGAGGAAAACTGATTTCTGGATTAAACTTGCTGGATGAAAAGGGCGAAAGAATTGGAAGAGTAAAAAACATGCAGTCAGAGAACAAGTCAGTAAATGAAGCAACAGAAGGTATGGAAATCGCAATTTCCATACCAGGAATAAATTTTGAAAGAGTATTGGGTGACAAGAACTTGCTCTACTCCGATATAAGCGAGTCCCAATTCAAGGTTTTCAGGAAAAATAAGGACCTGCTCACAGGAAATGAGCTGAGAATTCTTCAGGAGATAGAATTGGTTAAAAAGAAATAAGCCGACATAATATTTATAAAGAAGTTGGTCACTTATTTGAAATATGAGAAAAATAATTTATCAAAATCCAAATGCCCCTCTTTCTTATCAGCATAAAGAATTTTTAGATTTATTAAAAAATAAATTTCCTGATTATGAAGAAATGGGGGCGAGAAGCGTCTCAGGATCCGGTTCTATAACTGAAATATTTAACGATTTGTTTATTTTACTTCCAGAAATGGGAGTTGGTATAGCTTATTCATATAAAATGAAATATAAGGGAGAAGACATATGGGATAGGAGTAATGTAAGAATTGAATTAATTGGAAAAGAGGAAAAAGTGGGGGAAGTGGAAAAAATAATTCTCGGAAAAGCTTAAATAATTTTATAGAGGCATTGATTTTGTAGAAGGCAGTGGAGGCAACTGATAATTTGCGCCAAGAGTACTATTAATATAGCTCATTAAATCAGATATATAAGTTAATTTTGTATATTGATTAAAGGCAAGTCTGGCATGTCTGTCTGAATCAATCCCTGCATGTTGCATCTTCTGAAATTCCTCTTCATACCTCTCTTTAAATTCGTTATAATCATAAGTCAATTTTTCTACAATCTTGTCTAAACTTTCTTTATCCATAATTTTTTATTGTAAGATGATGCTATATAAAACTTGTGATAATTTATTTTATATCTTTTTTAAAAAAGTGATAAGATTAAAAAAAAACTTAAGAGGGTTAAGAAGGAGCAATAATCAATGATTTATTGGCTTTTCTGACTCTTCCTCTTATGTAAATTTTATCGCTGATTTTCTCAAAGAAATTCAATTGCCCTAATTCTATATCTTCTTTTTTTACGGGTTTTCTGAAAAGAGGAGCTGCAAAGCTCATAATTTCCTGTCCGTTTCTTTCAGTAGGAATTGTGGAAGTGATTTCTTCCAATCTCTTCTTGCATGCTGTTTTCATACTGCAATGATCGCACTTGTGCCCTGTTTGAGGATAAATTATTCCTCCTTTCAAAGAGGCTTCAATGCCATCAAGCATTTTTAATATTTCATAAAAGTGATTTTCCTTTCTGGAGGTTTTAAGGGAAACTTCTGGAAGATTGGTCTTTTGCATTTGTGAAAGAATATGCCTAGTATAAGGGGCTTCTATCATAACAAATTCATGTTCAATTGATTCATTAACAAATTTAGGATGGCCAAATAAAGTCTTACGAACATCTTCTAGCCCAAGAGATTTTGCAAATTTCTCATCAGCATAACATAAAGAGCCCAATCCCACATTATACATTGTCATCTGGGAATCATGATCTCTTTTTATCTCACCCATCCAGGGCCTTCCTGATTTGAAATCGGTAACAGTAATTTTCCTGTCATTAACTCTGATTTCATCTATCTTGCCCTTAAATCTTCTATGTCCTAAAATAAACCTGAAAGAAATCTCAGAATAAAGAGGTTTTCCCCTTTCAACCAAATAAGGGAAAAGATAAAAAGCAATATTCTTAATTTTTGGCCCCACCTGATATTTTTCAGTTGGATATGTCCATTGTATTTCTCTTCCGCTATGTTCAGAACCGATAACCAAACTCGTCCATTTTCCAGACAGATAATTTGCAAAACTCTCTGCATCCCAGTATTTTTTGCCGCCCTTTTTGCTTCTTGTTTTTTTCACTTCCTCTTCTGTTCCCAGCTTATCCCAAAAATGCTCTATAGAACTATGAAGAAGAAATCCTTTGATAAATGCGGGAATCGTAAGATTTCTAATTCCATCCACCCATCTTAAATAACCTCTCAAGATGCAATAATTGTAATCATCCATCTTTGAGTAGGTCCAATCCATGAGATGTGCCATCTTAACAAAAAACTCACAGTTTCTTTGTTTATAATCATTTTTATAATTCATGATAAAACTTAAATACCCGCAGTTTCTGGGAAAAACATGAAAAATATATCCACAAAGACACTCCCTAAAAAAGTGATAAAGACAGAAAGGCATATTAGGTGGAACTGGGAAGCATCACCAGATAGCCCTGAGACTGCAAGATATCATTTTATTGTTGTTGATGATAAAAACAGAGATATGAAAATGTGCTCTCTCATTGAAAAAATATCCGGGGCAGGTGTAATACATTGTCCTGTAACACTAATAAGAACAGCGCATGGCAAAGTAAAAGGATCTGAATTAAGGTATTTCTTTCAAACTTATGATTCAGAAATAAAAATAGGTGGATTTATAGGAATAAACAAGCCGGTAAAGAGAGACCCTGAATTAAAAGAAAGGGTAAAAAGCGGGTTAAGCATAGAACAGTATGTCGCAGATACTTACAACCCTGCAGATTAATCATAAACCTTTATAGACAAAAATCTAAAAAAAGGTTTTAGCTATAAATTTTCTTACAAGAAACTTTATAAACCAATTTCTCGATAATATTTTACAATGGTATTCAAGCTAAATATAGCCACCGCGTCAGGAAAGACTTACAAGATGGAAACAGAAAATGAAGTCTTTCTTGAGAAATCCCTTAATGACAAGATAGAGGGCAAGGAAGTTTCAGGTGATTTTTCAGGTTATGAATTTGAGATAACAGGAACAAGCGACAAGGCAGGATTCCCGTCTTTCAAGGAAGTTGAGGGAATAGGACTTGGAAAGCTTCTTTTAGGCTATGGAAAAGGAATGCACAAAAAGCCAAGAGGACTAAAGAAAGTCGGGTCAAAACCAGAGGGATTGAGATTAAGAAAAACTGTTAGAGGGAAAATTATTTCTCCTGACATAATCCAGATTAATCTTAAAGTTTTGAAGGAAGGCGGAAAAAAACTTCAGGAAATCTTTCCCGAGCAAAATCAGCCAAAACCAAAAACTGAAGTAAAGGCAGAAGCAGTTTCTCAGTAATTCTTAAAAAATGAAACTTCTTGTAATTTATGACACATTGAAACAATTGCTCTCAAATTTTGCAATGCAACCCAAAGCTTTTTTAACAAACTTTTTCTCAGTTTTAAATG
>CAYICW010000014.1:0-1517 GCA_964362025.1 Candidatus Woesearchaeota archaeon | reverse complement strand
TTGGAGTAGTAGGGCACATAGACCACGGAAAAACAACCCTCCTATACAGGTTAACCGGGAGGTTCACAGACACGCATTCTGAAGAATTGAAAAGGGGAATAACAATAAAATTAGGATATGCAGACCTTATCATTTATAAAAAAGGTGACGAATACGCCAGGGAAAAGAAGCCTGGTTTTTCTCCATACAGATATATTAGCTTCATCGATGCTCCAGGACATGAAATGCTTATGGCAACAATGCTATCAGGCGCTGCAACAATGGACGCAGCCATTCTTGTCATTGCCGCGAATGAGGGAATAAAGCCGCAGACAAAAGAGCATTTCATTGCGCTTCAGGCGAAAAAAATAAAGAATATAATAATTGTTCAAAACAAGATAGACCTTGTTTCAAAGGAGCAGGCTTTAAAGAATCACGAGGAAATAAAAAAATTCCTGAAAGGCACAATTGCAGAAAACGCGCCTATTATTCCCGTGTCTGCTCAGCAGGAAATAAACATCAACGCTTTGCTTGAGGAAATATGCAAAATAGAAATTCCAAAAAGGGACACAGCATCAGAGCCATTGTTTTTGGTTGCAAGAAGCTTTGATGTAAACAAACCGGGAACAGACATTGAAAACCTTCATGGAGGTGTATTGGGAGGCATTCTTAAGAGAGGAATACTAAAGGTAGGAGATGAGATTGAAATCAAGCCAGGATTAAATTTCAAGAAAGCCAATCAAGTGGTTTATCAAACACTCATCACAAAAATCCTGTCTTTGCATAAAGGAAACGAGAATGTAAAAGAGATAAAACCAGGAGCAAGCATATCCATAGAAACAGCATTGGACCCAAACCTGACAAAGGCGGATTCAATGAGTGGGTGCCTGGTTTCCAGGACAGGCGTCCTGCCAGAAATAACCTACGCAGTAAAAATAAAATATGAATTGTTTAATGAGGTAATTGGAACAGAGGAACTAAAAAAAGTTGACCCTCTAAAATCAAAGGAAATGCTTATGCTGAATGTAAACACAACCACCACAGTTGGAACAGTCGAAAAGCTAAAAGATAATAATGCGGAGTTAAGCCTTAATATTCCGGTGCTTGCGCTTGGAGGCAGCAATGTTGGAATAGCAAGAAACATAAATGGGCACTGGAGATTGATTGGGTTTGGCGAAATAACCAGTTAACACTAAATTTATAAACGAATATTTGTATATAAATATAGAATATTCGAAGATGCAAAAGAGTTTCATAAATTCACTTGATTTCCATATAAATATGAAAAAAAGAGATTATCTGATATTAAGCTTGATTATGTTTATCGCGGTATTTGCAGTAATTGGAAATATGCCGATTCTTCTGGCAGACGGCAATGATTCTAATAATAGCGGAAGAGGTTCAAATAATAGTATAAATAATTCCAATAAATCAGGTTCTTCGGATAAGAATGAAAGTGGTTCAGATTCTGATGATGACAATGAAACAGATGATGATTCTGATGATGACAATGAAACAGATGATGATTCTGATGATGA
>CAYICW010000013.1:0-10769 GCA_964362025.1 Candidatus Woesearchaeota archaeon | reverse complement strand
CATATCCTCTTTTTCCCTTGCGCTATCAATCTCATTAAGGGTCCTGCTCGTAACCATGAATATGAAAAATCCTCAGGATTTATAAGGATTGTTAAATAATAAAAATAAACGGGTGTTAAATTTATATCCCAATTTATAATGATAAAGAAAAAATTATTGATTGTTTTATTAGTTATCCTCTCTCTAATACTTCTTCTGTTTATCATAAGACTAGTTAGCCCGAAAGAAATAGACGATGTAACACCGGGAATGCCTTGCAAAGCAGAATATCTGGAAAAGAGCGACATTTTATGGGTAATTCCTAACTTCGATAACATATCTATTTCTGAAAACGCATCATGGTGCGAGCAAATATTAAATCTGAACAAGACCATCGGAATGCATGGAGTCACGCACGAATATGATGAATTCGAAGTCGACAGAGACAATGAATATCTTTATGGGGGAATAAAGATATTTGAACACTGTTTTGGCTTCAGGCCAGAAAGATTCAAGTCGCCTCAATTGAAGATATCTGATAGCAACACGAAGCTAATAAAAGGTAATAATCTTGAACTAAAAATGAATTTTAATCAGATAATACATAAGGTCTATCACTGCAATGATGATCCTGAAATCATCAAAAATAAGATTATTGATTGGGTTTAAATCCTGAACCCGAAGTTAGAAAATTATATTTTAAAACGTAGTATCGCCCCTATGCCCGACAGCTTTGAAAACTGGTCGCCTTCAGTGGTTTCGGTGGAAACAACCTCAAAATTCGCGGACGTGCTCTCGGCCAGTTTCTTGAATTCCTTCATCTTCTTCTTATCATAACTCTTGGAAATTATAATTGTGTCTACTGCCCCATATTCCACTGCCTTTCTTATTTCATCCTCATTATAGATTGCCATTTCCCCTCTGTTTCCCAATCTTTCAAAAAACTTTTCAAGAAGCTTTTTTTCCTTCACTATTTCCTGACTGGCGAGTATGTCATGTGACCTTTCAACAAGTTCCTTCAGTCCGGATTCATCGGAATCGCCGATATCTTTTCTGCCAATGATTTTTTCCCTTAATTTTGTAACCATATATTCCCCATCAATAAACTCGTCTTTTGTAGGAATAGGTCCGCCAATAAGAATTCCCTTTAGTTTTGGCATGTCAAAAAACACCTCTTTCATTTCATTTGCTATTCTTTTGTAAAATTCTTTTGTTAACCCCTCAGTTATCCGGTGGAATCTTTGACTCGAGTTATGAACTATAAGCCCATTGGCAATAAAATTATGATTTTTAGTTTCTATATCTATTGTTCTTTGTGTCCCAACAGATTCAATTTTATCAATTTTGGCGACTATTAAATTAGAATTATAAAACATCTCTAATCTTTTTTTTAGGTCATGATCCTTAATCATATCCAGAATCCTCTCCTTGAAAACTTCCTTGCTTAATTGTTTTTTGTTGTTGAAAAAATCAGGACAATTAAATTGTCTTGTGTTTAATCCAGAATTTCTTATTATCCTAGCCATTTCCCTCCCATTTACAACTAATTGTCGAACCTTGCTCCTATTGCTTCTATTTTTAATTAATTTATTAAGCTTATTTTGTTTTTCATTTGAAGCAAATCCAATAAGTCTTTCAAATTTTTTTAAGGATTCCATATCATCAATGGAAACAGTATACCTAATTCCCTTTGAATAAGGATTTCTTCTATTGTCATATTCATTAATAGAGACAACAATCCCTAACCTTAATAAAGAAAATTGCAGTTGTCTAGCAATTAATTTATTATTGAATCCGGCAGAAACCCTTGTTTTTGCAACATATCCCTCGGCATCAAAAAATCCTCCTATAAACGCTGCCAAGGAATCATCTGAAGATTTAAGCAGAATGGGAGGGATTCTTCCAGTATGAGTTTTATCTTTTTCTGGGTAAATTTGTCTAAACAGTTGAGATATTAATCTGCTATAAACCCTCAATTGCCAATAATTCTTGGATTGCCTAAATCTTAAATCAGATTTAATTCCAAAAACTTGTTCAATCAACTTCTGATAGTATTCAGCGACTTCTTTTCTTTGCTCAAAGAAGGAAATTCTATCAATTTCATAAGCTCCATCACCAAGATAATATCCTAAAATTCTAGCAAAGTCATGGTTAATAAATTCCGGCATTGCTATTTTCTTCATATTAAACTCTTGTTTAATTTCCGGAAAAAACACAATTTTCTGGTTTTGCAGATTCAAATCAATTTTTTCAGGCATAATCAAATAATCACCTTCATTTATTTCAGATAGCGGTTTTTCCTCAATTCCTTTTTCAGTTCTTAAAAAAAGAGTATGATCTTTAGAAGATTTAATCTCGACTCTTGGATATTTTGTGATAATTCTAAATAAATTTTTATCATTTTCCCACTTAGCAATTAAAGGGGTTTGTTCTGTCTTTTCTATATTAAAATTCTCTGAGACTATCATTAAAGGGTTATGTGAGTCTTTAATTTCAAGAATTTCTCCATTTTCTTTCATAATCAAAGTATCAGAGCTCAAACATTGTCCCCCTGCGCGAACCTTGCTTGGAACGCCTGATGTCATTTTCTGGATTACCTCTATTCTTTTTCCTTCCAGCAATCCTATAGTGGCTTCCTTCCTATCCATGACAAGCAATCCAAAAACCTCTTTTACGGCAAGCATTTCTTTTAGCGGATCAAGTATAAATTCCTTGTCACACCTGTACATCCTGACTTTAAGCGGCGTTGGCGGTTCAATTGTCCATATTTGCAGATCTTCCTGGCTTTCTGTCTTGGAAACATTTCCGCAAAATATTGCCAATCCGGTTTCAGGGGTTTTCCTGTAGTCCTTCAAAAATCTTGTAATTTTGTCAAGGGCATTTGCAACATCTTTTCTTGTTGAAGTTGACTTTATATTCTTGGCTGTTGATTTTTCTGCTTCAAGCTGGTCTGCAACAGTGTAAATGTTCTGCCCTTCGGGAATATACACCGTAATAAGCTCTGTTGCTCTTGCTCGGTGTTGTCCAAGTTCCTCCATGAGCTCCTCAAGTTCTTCTTTTGTATATTTTGGCATTTTATTATTTAATCGGCAAATTCAACTTTGAATTCTTTTCCTTCTTTAATCTCTTTTGCATTTGTAACATGTTTTAAATCGCCAAGAACTTCATTTAAAGATTTATAGGCTTTCTCATCTAACCTTAAAATTATCTCGGAATTCATAGATTTCTTAGCTGTGGATTTCTCTTGCCTAACTCTTGATATAATCTCCAAAAAAGCTGGCCAAACCTGCGACATCAATTTAATATTGGCATTTGATTTTGGCCATCGAGAGACATGAATGCTCTTATCTTTTTCATTTTTTCTGTAATATTTTTGATAAAGCTCCTCTGTTACGAAAGGCATTATCGGGGCAATTAATTTCAAAATTGTCAATAGAGATTGGTAAAGTGTATAAAATGCGGATTCTTTTTCCTGTTTAGTTCCATTATAAACTCTCCACTTTACAATTTCAAGATAGTTATCACAGAAATCCTTCCAGAAGAATTCTTCAGCATTAGATTTAGCTTTCGAATATTCATATGCTTCAAAATGAAAGGTTGTAGTTAAGATAACTTTATTTAATTCTTTTAAAAATAATTCATCAATTTTTTCCATCTTCTTCGGCTTCTTTGGCTTGTAATTTTTTAGGTTCATGAAAACAAAATTAGAGGCATTCCTTAATTTTGTAATAAATTTCTTTCCTGCGAGAACATCTTCTTCACGATAATCCAGGTTTTCGCCAAGCTTTGAGCCTGCTGCCCAGAATCTCAAGGCATCTGCGCCGTATTTGCCCATGACTTCATTTGGATTTATAACATTTCCCTTGGACTTGGACATTTTTTCCCCTTGAAGCGTTACAAACCCAGAGATCATTATATTTTTCCATGGAAGTTTTTTTTCATGCAGATAGGACTTGACAATTGTATAGAAAGTCCAAGTTCTTATTATTTCATGCGCCTGCGGCCTTAATGAAAGAGGAATTTTAACCTTCCCATCAACCAACGATGAAATTATCTGGGGTGTTAATGACGATGTGGCCCACGTGTCAAGGACTTTTGTCTCAGGTTCTGTATTCCCCTTGCATATTGGGCAAGAAACTTTTATTTTTATTGGATCAATTGGCAACTCTTTTTCATCTGGAAGAACAATCTCTCCGCATGTTTTGCATTGCCAAACAGGAATAGGAATTCCAAAATGCCTATTTCTTGAGATTGTCCAATCCCAATCAAGCCCGGCAACCCAATTTTCATATCGCTTCCTCATATATTCAGGATGCCATTTTATTTTTCGTCCAAGGGCAAGCCATTCTTTTTTCTTATCAAGAATTCTTATGAACCATTGCTCTGTAGGAAGAAATTCCACTTCTGTTCCGCATTTGTCATGAACATTCACCGCATGGGTTATTGGTTCTTCGATGACAACGAGATTCTTCGCTTCAAGCTCTTCAATTATTTTTTTTCTTGCATCCTTTATTTTCATCCCCTTATAATCCGTCAGGTTAAGAGTCCCATTATACTCCAATATTATCTTAGGGGTTAGTTTGTGCCGTCTAATCGCTTCAACATCATATTTATCCCCATAACTGCACACCATCATCGCGCCTGTCCCTTTTTTCATATCAGCTGATTCATCTTGGATAATTGGAACTTCGAAATTAAACAAGGGAGCCCTCGCCTTCTTGCCATTTGTCCATTTGTATCTCTCATCCCGAGGGTTTACAAACAACCCAACACATGCAGGAATTAGTTCTGGCCTGGTTGTTGAGATATGCAACTCTTTATCATCAACAAAGAATTTTAATGTAACAAATTTGCTGCTCTCTTCCTTGTCTTCAAGTTCTGCCTGTGCAATTGCAGTCTGGCAGTCAGGGCACCATAATGTCGGAAAATCCTTCTTGTAAATCAAACCTTTTCTATATAGCTCAATAAATGATTTTTGGGAAATCCTCTGAGAATTTAGGTCTATTGTTGAGTAAAACAAATCATAGTCGCAGCTTATTCCAAGGTTCTTCCATTGATTCACAAATGAGGGGGTTATTCTATTCAGGGTTTTTAGACATAGTTCTATAAATTCAGCTCTTGACATCTCTCTGCTTTTTACGCCATTCAGCTTTTCAACAAGCCTTTCAGTAGGCAGTCCGTTGTCATCTGTTCCAAAAGGATAAAAAACATTATCCCCCATCATTCTTCTGAATCTTGCAACGAAGTCCTGCTGAGAATATGAAAACGCATGCCCGACATGCATATCCCCTGAAACAGTCGGGGGGGGAGTATCGATGCTGTAAACCCCCATTTTCTTCCGGGGGTCAAATGCATAAATTTTTTCCTGCTTCCAATAATCGCTAATTTTCCTTTCAGTATCCATAACCTCAACCATAAGAGCATCAATACAACAACTTTTAAAAACTATTTGTATTTAGCTAAAAGCATGGATATGATATTAATGGATGCTGAATTCGCTTGCCCGCAGGAGGTTTTCAATGGCAGATAATCCAATAAGCCTTCCTGGAGGATACGGAGGCTTGACGAGATTCAGCGAAGAATATGAAAGCAGGTTTAATCTAAAACCTACGCATGTGATTGTAATGGTAGTCCTTATAATCCTATTTAGAGTTTCTCTCACATTTATCTATGGATAAACCTCAGTCTATTTAACTAAAATGTTTAATCTTGACCCTAAAAAAATGCAGTCTGTTATGAAACAGATGGGAATAGCCCAGCAGGAAATCCCAGCATCAAGGGTTATAATCGAAAAACAGGGTGGAGAAAAGATAATAATAAATAATCCTTCTGTTGCAAAAATTTCAATGCAGGGCCAGGAGTCTTTTCAGATTTCTGGCGATGTCTCAGAAGATTCAGACGCTTCAAAGGAAGAGGAATCGTTTTCTGAAAAAGATATCAAGACAATCATGGAAAAAACAGGATGCTCTGAAAAAGAGGCAAAAAAAGCCCTTGAAAAAACAGGGGATTTGGCTGAATCCATCCTTCTTCTGAAAGAATAATTCATTTATTACCAACAATTATTTTAATTACAAATTCTTTAATAAGTCATGGAAAAATTCCTGCAAAATCTTCAGGAAGCAGACAGGATAATAAAAGCTGTTGACCATCTTGTTTATGTCACCTTTCCTCTTGTAAAGGACAAGAGAATGCTTCTGAAAATTTTAATGGAAACAAAAAAAGCCGTTGCCCTTTGCATAAACGTAGTCCTCCAGCATGATTATCTCTATAAAAAAATCCGTTTATATAAGGACCATAAGGAAAATTTCAGAACATTCAGGGAAAAATGCGCTCCGCGCTACGGAATAAGCGAACAAGATGCGGGTAAAATAACAAGCTTGTTTGAAATAGCTGAAAAACACAAAAAAAGCCCCCTTGAGTTTGTAAGAAATGACAAGGTGGTTATAATGTCTGAAAACTTCCAGACTCACACCATAACCCTTGAAAAAACAAAGGAATTCGTAATAATGGCTAAAAAGATGCTGCAGAGTATAGAAAAAACTCTAAAAACTAACTACTCTTAAAGTGCAAAAAGGTATAAAAAGGTCATTTCCCTAGGATATTATGTTTCTAAAAAGACGAAACCGTTATAGAAATGGAAGAGATAATACAAGAAAAAATAAGCGCAGATCATCTGTTATATGTCAGTTTAAAATACACCAAGACCTGTGATGTTATTGTAAATCTTATTCTAAGGTGGAGAAAAATGATCGAAAAGAGCATAAGTGAAATATTAAAACATGCAAAAAAAAGAAAAAAGGTATCCGCAATCCCTAATAATCCCAAGGGGCAGATAGAACTGATAAAAAAACTGATGAAAAAGGATCAGAATTTTATTGAAGTCATTGATATGTATGAGATGTTCAGGAAAATAGAGGAACTAAGAAAGGAAAGAATAGGAGAATTCAGGAAAAATGTTACTTTGAAGGTCATTTACAGAGGAGAGGAAATAAGCATAAATCTGGAAAAACTAAAGATATACGCTGAGAAGCTGGAAAAATTTATAAGTTCTACAAAACAGTTCCTATTATCATAAAAAACTGTTTAAAAATAGAGGTTGTTATAGATAAAAATAATCATTTTTTCGGAGCATTATTCTCTACAACAAGATTTAAAAAATAGTTTACTCTAAAATTATATGCATAAAATAATTGTTATAACCTCTGGAAAAGGCGGCGTTGGAAAAACAACCACTGCAATAAATCTGGGCGCGGCAATAAATTATTTTGGCGGTGATGTTGTTGTCATTGACGCAAATCTTTCCACCCCTAATGTGGGAGTGCATCTTAATTCTCCGGAAGTGCCTGTAAATCTCAATCACGTTTTGTCAGACAAGGCAGAGGTTTTTGAAGCAGTGTATGAGCACGAATCCGGAATGAAGATAATTCCCTCATCATTGTCCATAAGGGAGTTAAAAAAAATAAATCCTGAAAAGATAAAGGACTTCAAGAAAGACTTCAAGAAGATTGCAGATTATATAATAATGGATAGCTCGGCAGGACTGGGAACAGAGGCTCTTTCTGTCATAGATGTCGCTGATGAAATAATAATAGTAAGCAATCCTGAGATGCCCGCCATAACAGATGCCCTCAAAACAATAAAGCTTGCAGAGCAGATGCGGAAGCCAATAATGGGGGTTATCATAACAAGGGTAAGAAAAAATGACACTGAATTGCAGCCAGATACGGTTAGGGATATGCTGGAGATTCCCATACTTGGAATGGTTCCCGAAGACCCTACGGTTCAGGAAGCTTTGTTTATGAAAAATGCAGTGGTTCATACCCATCCAAAAAGCACATCCGCTCGCGCGTACAAGGAGATAGCTGCCAGGATAATGGGCGTGAAATATAATTCAGAGCAGGATAAGGAAAATATTCTGGAAAAAATTTTGAGGAAGTTTAAGATTGTGAAATGGAACAAAAAATAGTTAGTGTCAAAAAATTAATATAAAATAGTTAAATGTAAAATTAAATATCATCCTCTTAATAAAATCTATAAATACTTCATTCATTAACATTAAATATCAATCCGAGATAAACGAGGCAAATATAATATAAATCAAATGACAGAAGGCATAGTTTCTTTTTCAGATTGGTCAAAACTCGACTTACGCACTGGAAAGATTCTGAAAGTAGAGGACATAGAAGGCGCTGACAAGCTTTACAAGCTTTCAATAGATTTGGGAAAAGAACTGGGAAAAAGAACACTTGTTGCAGGAATAAAAAAACACTACACAAAAGAGCAATTGAAAAACACGAAGTGCATCGTATTCACAAATCTTGAGCCAAGAATGCTTAAAGGTGTTGAAAGCCAGGGAATGATTCTGGCAGCTGTTTCCCAGAACAAAAATGGAGAGGAAACGGTCAGGATTATTCAGCCAGACGCTGACGCGGACATAGAGTTGGGAAGCAGAATCAGGTAAGAAGTTTGGTGAAGAGCATAATTATCCTTCTAAAGAGATAAATTTATAAACCTACATAAGTTACATATATCTGTAACTTTGGTGACTTAAATGATACCCATAATATTAAGATTGAAAAAAGTAAATAATAGAGAAATAGCAAAAGCGCAAGACATAATGATGCAATCTCTATATGAGGTATTCAAAAACGCCATATTTCATGGTGGAACTTGTATTTGGCGATGTTATAATGGAAATAGATTTTCAGAAGACATAGATGTTTACATTCCTAGAGATATAAATAAAATCAACCAATTTTTTGAAATTCTTAAGAAAAAAGGATTAATCATTGAAAAAAAGAAAATCAGTGAGAAAAGTATTTTTTCTACATTTAAATTTAACAGAACGCTTGTTAAATTTGAAGCAGTTTTCAAAGAGACAAGAGGACATTTGAAAGATTACGAAACTGCTGAAGGAAATTTTTTGACCGTATATTCATTAAATGAAGAAGAATTAATTATTGAAAAATCTTTAACCTATCTTAAAAGATTCAGAATAAGAGATTTATATGATGTCTACTTTTTGCTTAGATATTTAGATGATATATCAAAAGTAAAAAAATATTTGATTGAACTATTAACTAAATTCAAAAGCCCAATTGATGAAAAAGATTTGAAAGTTGTTATTCTTGAAGGAATTGTTCCAACAACTTCTCAAATGCTTGATTATATACGGGGAAAGTTAAAAAATGGGAAAAACTAAATATAAACAAAAAATTGAAGAATTATTTAAAAAAAGTCCAATTGTTAGCAATGCTTCTATGGCAATGATAGTAAATCATAAAGAAAAAAAGAAAGGATATACAAAAAGAATGATAAACTATCTTATTAAGAAAGGTTTGATAAAACGTCTTACAAAAGGGACTTATACTGTTAATAATAATAATTCTCTTATAGTATTATCTTTTCAGCCAGCTTATCTAGGATTACAAGATGCATTAAGCTTTTACGATATATGGGAACAAGAAACTATACCGGTAATAATCACTTCACGGAATGTTCGTTCTGGAATTAGAAATATATTGGGAGGAAATGTTCTTATAAGAACCATAAACAAAAAATATCTTTTTGGAATAGAATATCAACAACAAGAGAACATAGCGCTTCCATACTCGGATATAGAGAAGACTTTCATTGATATGATTTATTTTAAAGAGAAATTAACAGATGAGGCAAAAAAAAACATTATTAAAAAAATCAATAAGAAAAAGTTAAATTCTTATCTAAAGGCTTATCCCCATAGATTCAGAAAAATGGCGTTGAAATTGCTGAATTCAAGGTAAATTTATATCATTATAAAATGGGCATATCTCAATCAAGCATCAAAAGAAGGGTCTTTTCGAAGTTTAATCCAGAAAATGTAAATGCAATAGTTTTATTTGGTTCAAGAGCAAGAGGAGACCATAACAAAGACTCAGACTATGATATAAATGTCTTTTTGAATAAGAATTATAAAAATCTGTTTAAAAAAAGATATTATAATTTCTATAATAAAGCATATGTTGATTTTATTATTCCTGATCACTTTGCGGATTTAAAGGAAAAAGCTCATTCATTTCTCTATTGCGCTTTTAGGGATGGAATTCCCTTATATCAAAAAAACAAATGGTTCCAGAAGACTAAGCAGAAAATAATTAATCTAAAACCATCCAAAGAAACTGCAAGAAAATATATATCATCCTCAATAGAAACATTAACTATAATAAAAAAGGGAGGTATCTATTTAAACTATGAAGATGGAAAAGTTGCTGCTAACAAAATCGGATTCGGCATCTTAATGAATAATGGAATTTATCCGACCTCTCCACATACTTTAACAGGACAATTGATATCCCTTAACAAAAGATATGAAAAAATCGCCAAAATAATAAAATATTTACAGGATAAATATTATAAAAAATCAAAATTCAAGCACGGCACTTACATTAAAAAAATAGGTATGCTAAGAGAATTCTCGATTGATTATTTAAAACTAAACTTATAGGTTATCTGCCCAGATGAGGACATAGAATTGGGAAGCGGGGTGGGATAAAAAAATTAACTTAATTGTTATTTTATATTAATTCTTGGAATTTTTCAACAAATTCTTTTGCATTTTTTCTTACCGTATTCAAAATTTCTGAACTAACTTTTGTTTCACTTCCATATTGGAATCTTTCTCTTAATTTTATAATACTTTCTTCAATATTAGGGTCTATCATTTTTACGTATTTAATATCTAAATCAATTTTTTTAATTAAAATAAAGTATTCTATTGCATTAATGCTGCATTCCTGATTTTCACTTTCATA
>CAYICW010000012.1:0-10796 GCA_964362025.1 Candidatus Woesearchaeota archaeon | reverse complement strand
TCGCCGATAAAGGCAAAGATCCATGCCCTTCGGGGTTCGCAGGTTCGATTCCTGCACTGGGCGTCATTACATGACGAGTTCAGGAATTTCAGTTCCTGCACTGGGCGTATATAAGGGGCAAATTAAAAAATGATAAAATTAAATGTTTTAAAAGAGAAGGTTGCTAAGTCTCCAAATTCTTCTTATTACTTAGTTCCTATAGAAATCTCTCTTGAAGGGGAATCTATTGATAATCTAGCCGCTGTGGTTGGCGATGCTGAGAGAAAACTTAGAAATAGCGGACTTTCACTTGTTATGGACTTTACAATTGATAAATCTAATAATTCAATAGTTAATTTATCTTTTAGAGAAGAAAATATTAATGAATTAGCTAAGGTTGTTAAAAATTTTAAAGAGGCTTTAGAGAAGTCTATAGATGAAAACAAAGAGAGAGAAATAATACATAGGAAATCAGAAAAAGAAAGAGAGAGAAAAACCAAGGAAATTGCAGAAAAAGTAAAACAAATAAAATTTGATTAACCCTCTCACTCTCCTCCTTGTGGTTTCATTAGATTTTTAAATTGCTTCTGGCTTAATATCAGATAAAAAAGAGGCACTTAACCAAATAAATATGTTATACAAAAATTGGCTGCATACTGGTTCTTTGAATATAAAAACACCTTATTGTCCGCCTCTTAAAGAACATATCAAAACAGAATGCTTGGTTATCGGTGGAGGTTTCGCAGGACTTCATGCCGCGCTAAGATTGATAGACGGAGGAAAACAAGTGGTTCTTATTGAAAAAAGAATTTGTGGGGGAGGTTCGTCAGGACAAAGCGCGGGTTTTCTTACTCCTGAAAGTGAAGAGGACATAGCTCAACTAATTTCAACTTATGGAGAGAAAAAAGCAAAAATAGTTTATAATATTCCAAAAGAGGGAGTTGAGATTATTGTAAACACTGCTAAAAAACATAGTTTTAATTGCGATTTAAGAAAACAGGACTCTTTATATCTTTCAGCAAAAAAATCCCATGATAAATGGGTAAGAGAGGAGGCAAGGATTAGAGAAGAAAAAGGAAGTCCATATCAACTTTATAATCGAAAATCTCTTCAAAAGATACATCCTGGAAAAGAATACACAATGGGACTAAAGTATCCTGGTTCTTATGGAATAAATTCATTTGCATACTGCCAAGAAATGAAAAATCTTCTTTTAAAAAAGGGGGTTAAAATTTATGAAGACAGTGAAGTGGACAAGATTGAGGGAAATACTGCAAAATTGCATCTTGGCTCTGTAACTGCAAAAAACATATTAATCTGTATAGACAAGATGAAGACAGAGTTTGATGAGGATATATCCAAAAAATTATATCATATCCAGACTTATCTTGCTATCAGCGAGCCTTTAAGCGATAAAGAGATGAAAAGTTTATTTCCAAAAGGGGAATTGATGTGCTGGGATACAAGCCTTCTTTACATCCATTATCGTCCTGTAATCGGGAACAGACTTATTGTTGGCGGTTCTTCACCATGGGCAACATATTATCCAAAAGATATACACTCTCCAAGAATAATTGAAAAGTTTATTGATAAATTAAAAAATGGTTTTCCCGAAATAAAAAATATTCATTTTACCAATTATTGGTCTGGGTTGATTGATGTGACTCCTGATTTAATACCCATTGTTGATTATGACCAAAAGAACAAATCAGTTCAATATGCCATGGGATGTGCGGGATTAAACTGGGCTGCATATTGCGGAGACTATATTGCAAGAAGGATGCTAAATCCAAAGAGCACAGAGGATTTATCAGAGTTTACAAAAATGGATAGAAAATTTCTTTTTTCACCATGGACACAAAAGATTTTAGGAAAAAGAATATCCTTTGCATTAAGCCATCTGCACAAATATTTCGGGACGTAATATATTTAAATCAAAGTTGTTAATATTAGATTAAATAATAAAAAGAGGAAAAAGATATGAAATTTGATTTTGCCGTTGTAGGTGCAACAGGAATGCAGGGAAGAATAGTAACAAAGGATTTGCTGACAAATGGCTACTCTGTTTTGCTGTGCGGAAGAGATAGAAGCCGAGTTAGGGATTTACTGAGAAACAAAAAAACTTCTTTTGCTTACCTTGATTTGACTGATGAGGACGCCGCAAAAAAAGTAATTAGGAACTCCGGCGCAAAGGTCGTGATAAACTGCGCGGAAGGAAACTGGAATTTTGAAGCATTGAAGATGTTCATAGATATTGGAGTTAATTCAATTGACCTTGGTTCCGACATTCCAATTTTGAAAAAACAATTGGCAATGAATAATGAATTAAAGAAGAAAGGATTAATACATATAACCGGATGTGGTTCCGTGCCCGGAATTGGAGATGTTATGCTGAGATATGCATATGAAAAGTTTGACAGGATTGATACTATAAGAGTTGGCTTTGCATGGACTTCCAACTTGAAGGTTTTTGTTGTTCCATTCTCAATACAAAGCATACTTGAAGAATTTACCATGAATGCACCATATCTTCATCATAGCAAAATAGTAAGAGTAAAACCAACTAATTCTATAGTAAGAATTTATCATAGAGCAGTTGGAAGAGAAAATCAGTTTAAAGTTGGACATCATCCTGAGACATATACATTTTATGAGTATTGCAAGAACAAGGGGATAAAGAATCTTGAATTTTATGCAGGCTTCCCTGACCATTCAATGAATATAATAAAAATGCTTGTGGATTTGGGATTTGCCGATAAAAAGAAGGTTGATTTCAGAGGACAGCAAATATCTCCTGACGAATTTCTTACAGCTGTCTTGAAAAGGCTCAAATATCCGCCAGGATACAAGGAAACAGAAAATCTCTGGGTTGAAATAGAGGGAAGCGAGGATGGAAAGAAAAGAAGCATTCTTATGGAATGCATTGTTCCTCCATTAAAAGGATGGGAAGACGCCGGATGCAACATAGACACGGGAATGCCTGCCAGCATAATTGCGCAGATGATATTCAAGAAGATTATAACAAAGTCAGGAAGCTATTCTCCTGAGGAGATAGTTCCTGTTCAGCCTTTCTTTAAAGAGTTAAGAAAAAGAAAGATGCTTGTTTATGAGAATGGAAAAGTGATTAATTAAAATTGATATTTTAATAAGAAATAATAGATAATTCTAATAATAAAATAACAGTGTTAATTTAACAGAATGTTTTAGTGGTTATCAATTTTCTCACATATCCCTAAGTCAATCAAAATAAATTACTTTTTAACATCGCTTGTCTTCTTTGAATTAAGATATAACTTGTCAAGTATTCCCTTTACAATCTTCCTGTGGTCCTCATTTCCCAAGCCTTTCCAATCAAGAAGGATAAAATCAATTTCCTCTTCTGTCTTTTGTATTGCTTCCTTAACCATCTCTTCTGTTAATGGAAAAACATACTGGGATATTACATGGGAGATTGCAATATTTGAAGATGCCTGAATCTTGTTGAAATTAGGGCAGTAATGAGGTCCGCCAATTGCTATTGCGACTTCATTATATGGGTTTGGCTTGAATTCTTCTATGGCTTCTGAAATTGCCTTCGCAACCACAAAGCCCGCCTTGTTATCCCTATATTCATTTTCCGTTGAGCCTATCTCTGCAAACAGGCATGGCTTGTCTATCAAAGGGCCATGATGAGTAGCTTCCATTGTCAGCTTGTAATCACGAAGATGATATTTTTCAGCATTCTTAATCAATTTTTCAAACATCTGTTTTTGGAACATTGCAGATGTTTTGCATATTTTTCCTTTTTCTCCTCCGAACTTTGCGTCCCTGAAATTTCCCGGCGGATGGATAGAAAGCGTTTTTTCTCCTTTTTCAGAGGCATGCTTTGATGCAAAAATTACAAAGTCATATTGGTTTATCCTGCTTAAGTCAAGATTGCGGGTTTGAATTATTTCTTCATCAACCAGATAAAAATCAAAAGATGGAGTTTTTTTCATTGATGAGAAAAGAGGATTTTCCCTGAACTGGCTTAGCTGGGTAGTTATGTTTATTCCCGCCCTATCTTTCTTGCTTGCAACCACTAGATATTTTTCATACATCTTTTTAGAAAAAGATTAGAGTATAAAAAGATTGTTGGAATTATTAACCCTTAAATTTAATAAGCAATCTTCACTAAATAAAAGATGCAGGAAATATTAAAGATAGCAATAGGAATTGCGATTTTGCTGCTTGGAATCCCAATCGGCTCTTATCTTGCGCAGAAAACAAAGGAAGAATTAAAAGAGGGGCAGAAATGGTTCAAGTTAATAATTGTGGCAAGTTTGATATGCTCTGTGGTTTCATTAATAATAAGAAATGATTCCTTGTTCTTTAGCTTCTTATTTATTGCCCTTGTGACGAGCAGAAGTCTGAAACAAAAAGGATAAATCATAAGGTTTTCTTTCTATTGCGCCTTCAAGAGATTTTACTTGAGGGGGGAGCCTGCTTCGGAGAGTAACACCTGGTCTTTTTCTTAAATAGGTTAGTTCAGTTTTAATAAAATTTTCATCTAGAGAATGCATTCTAGAACAGCCATTTCTAATATGTCCCTTATACGCGATAGTATAAACAGGCTTATCTTTATTTGAACTTTCTTCAGAATGGTCTATTTCTATATAAGCAAAGGCTTGCATTAATGATAAACTTTTTATTGGTTTAAAAAGATTGCTATATTTTCACTAAAGACTTAATTTAATCTAGCAACTCTTATATGATATTGCTTAAGAACTATTTCTATTGCCTTGTAAAATTCAGTATTCCTTACTTCTAAATAATCTATATTATGCATGCTGCAAAAATTAGGGTCGTATAAATCCATAACAGCTTCTTCCTTAATTGTTTTAGTCAAGTCCTTGGGAAGCTTCTGAAGGGTCAGGCTAATATCATTTGCTTTCTTAATTTCTTCCGGAGTTTATAATATTATCTTTTTTATATAGGAAAGAGTTTTTAAATTTGATTTTCCTGTGTCGGAAGAGGCAAAAACAAAGAAAAATGTATGATTTTAAGAAACTAAAACAAAATAGATTTGTATTATTCGTTTAACATGACATATAATTTTAAACAAATAGAGGAAGAAGTAAGGGAATTTTGGGAGAAAGACGGGACATATGAAAAAGTAAAAAAGAAAAATTCCGGGGGTAAAAAATTCTATTTTATGGATGGTCCGCCATATGCGACAGGGCATATTCATATGGGAACAGCATTAAACAAAATTTTGAAGGATATTGCAATGCGTTCCCAGAGATTAATGGGCAAAGATGTATTTGACAGGGCGGGATATGATACTCATGGCTTGCCTATAGAAAATAAAGTCGAGAAAAAACTGAATTTCAAGAAAAAAGAAGATATAGAAAAATACGGTGTCAAGAAATTCATAAAAGAATGCAAGAATTTTGCGACAGAATTTATAGATGTAATGAATGATGAATTTAGGAATTTAGGAGTTTGGATGGATTTTGACAATCCGTATCTCACCTTGACAAATGAATATGTAGAATCAATATGGGATACCTTCAAAAAGGCCGATGAGAAGGGACTTTTGTACCTTGGAAAATATCCTGTTCATGCATGCCCGCATTGCGAAACCGCTGTTGCTTATAATGAGATAGAGTACACAAAACAATCAGACAATTCTATTTATGTCAAATTCAAAATAAAAGGGGAGAAAAACAAATATCTGATAATTTGGACAACTACCCCCTGGACTCTTCCTAGCAATACTGGAATTATGGTTAATCCAAAATTTGAATATGCTGAATTGGAAATCAATGGAGAGACGTGGGTAATTGCAAAAGAAAGGGTGAAGAATTTATTGGAAAAAATAAATGTCAAATATAAGATAAAAAGAGAATTTAAGGGAAAAGAACTTGAAGGAATAAAATACGAGAATCCTTTGACAAAACATCTGAAACTTTCTGAACTGAAGAATGGATATAGGGTAATTTTAAGCGAAAGATATGTTAATTTGGAAGAGGGAACTGGGTTGGTTCATACTGCTCCTGGATGCGGCAAGGAAGACTTTGATGCTGGACAAAGGGCAGGTTTGCCGGTCATAGCCATCGTAAATATTGATGGGACGTTTACAGAACAAGGAGGAAAATATTCTGGGAAAAAGGCGAGAATTGTTGATGGCGAGATAATTGAAGATTTAGAAAAAGATAATGCTTTGGTTTATATGGAAAAATATACGCACGATTATCCTATATGCTGGAGATGCAAATCTCCTCTTTTAATGATATCTGTCCCACAATGGTTCTTCAAAATAAGCGAGATACAGAAAAATCTTTTGAAATCAAATGAAGAAGTCGGCTGGCTTCCTCAATATATGAAGCTCAGAATGAAAGCTTGGCTTGAAGGAATCTCTGATTGGCCGATATCAAGAAGCCGATATTGGGGAACTCCACTTCCAATATGGATATGTGATAAATGCGACAGAAAAGAAATCATCGGCTCCATAAAAGAATTGGAAAAGAAATCTGGGAAAAAAGTCTCTGAAGTTCACAAACCGGAAATAGACGAGATAAAATTTAAATGCAAATGCGGCGGAGAAATGAAAAGGGTTCCTGAAGTTTTGGATGTATGGTTTGATTCAGGAGTTTCAAGCTGGGCTGCATTGGGATATCCAAAAGACGAAAAGCTTTTAAAAAAATTCTGGCCTGCTGATCTTAACATAGAAGGAAAAGACCAGTTTAGGGGATGGTGGAATTCACAGTTGATATTATCTGAAATAAGATTTGGAAAAAAGCCTTTTAATAACATAGTTGTTCATGGAATGGTTCTTGACATAGGAAAAATAAAGATGTCAAAATCTCTTGGAAATATAATTTCCCCTCATGAGCTTATAGAAAAATATGGAAGAGACAGTTTAAGATATTATTTTGCAAAAGCATCAAAGGGGGAAGATTTTGCATTCAATGAAAAAGATTTTGAAGATGTAGAAAGAATATTCAGAGTTCTTATTAACACAGATAATTTCGTGAATCAGCTTGGAAAGGGAAAAAGTTCCTTAAAAATAGAGGACAAGTGGATTTTATCAAAATATAACTCATTAATAAAAGACTTGGAAAAGAATTATAATGAATTCAAATATCCAGAAGTTGTCCAACAGACTGAGAAATTTTTGATTGAAGATTTAAGTAAGACTTATATCAAGATAATAAGGGACAGGGCAGATGAAACACATGGTCTACTGAATGAAATAAGAAGAGGTTTACTAGTAATGCTGGCGCCTATCATTCCATATCTAACAGACTATCTTTACAGAAATTTTTCCAAGGAGTCGGTGCATCTGTCCTCATGGCCAAAGGCTGACAAGAAGAAAATTGACAAAAAACTTGAGGAGGAATTTGCAAATGCATTAAAGATTATTGAAAAAGGATTGGCAGAAAGAGATAAACTTCAGATTGGGCTAAAGTGGCCCCTCAAATATGCCGATATAACTGCCAATTTTGACTTGAAAAAAGACTTATTCGAGGTAATTAAATCCCAATTAAACGTTAAGGAAGCTTATTTTGACAAGGTTGATAAGTTAGACGCTGTTGAAGTTAAATTTGATACAAAAATGACCCCTGAGCTAGAAGCAGAGGGTTATGCAAGGGAACTGTCAAGGCAGATACAGGCATTCAGGAAGAAGCTTGGGCTGAAGAAAGAAAACATTATTGAGACATACATAATCACCGACGATAAATTCAGGAAAATACTTCAAAATCAGAGGAATTTTTTGAAGGAAAGAACGAATTCAAAAAAAATTGAATTTGTCACAACTGGTAAGGAAAGATTTAAAAATATAATTCCATTTGAAATAAGAGATAAAAAGGGTGACATTGGGGTAGTATACTAGAATAACTACCAGTGAGTAATCCACTAATTTCACTCTTAGAACATAATAATATTTAAAAGGAAGAAAAACACTTTAAAACTACTGAAAAATGATAATAAAGGAAGAATTTTTAAGCAGATTAAGAAAAATTTTTGACTTGAATTTATATGAAGTAAAGGTATGGGCAGCTCTTCTTTCACGGGGAACCTCGACGGCAGGGGAATTAAGCAGCATATCTGATGTTCCAAGATCCAGGACTTATGACATTCTTGAAAGCCTTGAAAAAAAAGGGTTCATAGTGATGAAACTCGGCAAGCCAATAAAATTTGTTGCTCTAAAACCTGAGGAAGTGGTTGAAAGAGTAAAAAAGAATTTGATGCAGGATGCTAAGGAAAGAACACAGAGGTTGGAAAAGTTGAAGGGAGATGAAGTTCTTGAAGAATTAACAGGACTTTTTACAAAGGGAATTAAGTTTGTGGAACCTTCTGATCTTTCTGGAAGCTTGAGAGGAAGACAGAATCTGTATAATCATCTTGATATGATGATAAGGGACGCTGAAAAGACGATAACCATTGTAACAACATCAGAGGGATTAAGCAGGAAGATAGAGGTATTAATGCCAAGCCTTGAAAAATGCAAGAAGAGGGGAGTAAAAATAAGAATTGCAGCTCCAATAGATAATAATAATATTAAGGTAGCAAGAGAATTCAAAAAAGTGGCAGAGGTAAGAAATCTTGACAAGATGAAGGCAAGGTTTGTGATAATTGACGGCAATCAGATAATGTTCATGCTTCTTGACGACGAGAAATTCCATCCCAATTATGACATCGGGGTATGGATCAACACAGAGTTCTTTGCACAGGCATTGGAGCAGATGTTTGAGCTTGCATGGAATGATATGAAGCCTGTGAAGTAAAATATACTTCATTTCTTGATAATCTTTAAAAGTAAACAAATCTGTTAAAATAAGTAAAATGGCAATAGAAAAGAAAATTGATGTTGTAAAGATGCTGAGGGGAGCTAGGACTTTAGAAGAAGCATTTAAGACATTAAGATTAAACAAGATTGGAGTTCGTATTGTTAAAGAAGTAAGAAGCGATATTGGAAGAGAAATATTATTAATCCAAACGGATTATGTTATATTAAGTGGCATTTCTTATCTTGGACAAGATTACATACACCCATATTGGACAAATATAATGTATGTTCCAAAGACAATTGACAGTAAAACTCACAAATAAAACAGTTACATTTCTAAACAATTATGTTTTTATACAGATATCGGTTTCGTAAAATATGAATAAAGTAGTAAGAGAATTAAAGATAAAATATACTTGGGAAGGGGGAGCTTCTTTTGATGTAGATTTGTATGTGTCAGATGGCAAAGGAATAATAAAGGGATTGCTTCTGCCAGATGGAAGATTTTTGGGCGTATCTAGGGGAAAAGACAGTGTATCCACAGAAAAAGAGATATCTATTTTTGAAGGAAAAATTGACTTAGATAATGAGAACGGGGAATTAAGATTGAAGAAAACTTATATTGGAAACCGAGGAGGAGATATTAGAGATTATATGTATATTGCAAAAAGAAATGGGAAAAATATTTATTTTGGGGGTGATATCTACTCTGGAAGTGTTTGGGGTTCTGAGGAAGAGGCGTTAAGATCTGATGGGTTTTATTATGCAAAAACAAGACTTGAAGTAATAATCAAGAAAACTTACGAATAATAATCTTAACTTTCTTTTAATCTCTTACCAATAACATTCAACCAGTTCAGCCAAAGAATAAGAGAAGTTGATGCCTGTGTCCAGTTATCAATATTATGAGGAACATAGCGAATATAACTATCCGACATCAGAGAATTAAAATCAAAATTAGGGCCAATATCCAAGGTATGCGCGTCTTCCTGAACTCCCAAGACTTCTATATTACTCAGGAGGCAGGTGGTTTTTCCCGCGAAATTTTCTAAAAATATATATGGTTGATAAGCAATTGGCGCATCAGAGAAGGTTTTTTCAGCAAGACATCTTCCTTCTTCCTGAAGTTCCCTGTGAAGAGATTCAGGCAATTCTTTCTCAAATGCACCTTTTGCAAAACCGCATTGCAGAGATAATTCAAAAATATATCGTGGAGGCTGAAATCCCTCAATTCTGTAAAGAGAACTCTCCATAAATGAGGGTTATTCCTCTTTCTTTTAAAGATTTGGATGACCAAAGATAATTAAAAATAATAAAAAATAAAATTACTGTTTATTGCTTAAGCAATGCCAGTATAACGCTCAGCAATGTTGTTATGACTACTATCCATCCTGCAATCATTGCAACTACGCTTCCGCCAAGCCATAGTGGAAGAGTTAATGTCCCGCCGACCATTCCAAAACCTACGGCAAGGGATACAATAACTCCTGTCAGCCATGCAACAAGATTCAAGACAGATGATGTTTTTTTAGCCATTTTTAAACCTCCTTTTAGTTTAATTATATATTCGGTAAAAGGGACTTCGCTTTAAATAAGTTTTGCTCCCTTTTTCTTTGAACAACGCTAAAAAATAAATAAAAAAACGAAAATAAAAAATTTAATTATTTCTTCTTATGATGCCTCTTGGATTTCTTCGCTCCTGAACTGCTGCCTCCAACAAGTCCTGAAAGCGTTGCCCGATAGTGCGTTGGAACCTGAGCCGACACTGTTTTCATTGCTCTGTCTGCTGCCGCTCTTGATTTTGCCATATTCTGCCTTATCTCGCTATCAAGCCTATGCAATTCATTGTTTGTCTTCTTTACAGAAGACGCCAAAGCCCTCTCTGATATTTTTCCAAAGAAAAATCTTTTGCATTCCTTGTCAAATTCATCAAGAAGCCCCTGCTTTTCTTCTTCTCTTGCCCTTAAAAGCTCTCCAGCAACATTAAATTCTTTCAAAGTCTTTGCGAAGAATTCCTCATTCATCATTTTTACTCTAACCATCTTTTTTTAACCTCCTTTTG